>CAJBBC010000155.1 GCA_903951185.1 uncultured Actinomycetes bacterium | reverse complement strand
TGGCGGATCTGGCGCCACTGCAGGAAATCTCCATATACAAGCAGTTCATAAAAAAAGACCTCAGCAAGAGGTGGAACTTGACCAAGTTAGATTCTTACCCTTACAGCTAGCTGCTTCAAATTTGTGGGATCAAGTTGAGGATGAACTCGAAGAAAACGTAGAGATGCGACGTATTGGCGGCATCACAATTGCCGAATCAGAAGATGATGAAAATGAAATCAGAAGCAAAAAAGTCGAAGAAGAAAAATTAGGTATACCTGGCGAACTTCTTACTCCAGATACTTTAAAAGAATTTGAGCCACTCATCGGCTCTACAGTTCGTTTGGCTGAATATTGCCCGTTAGATGGTTATGTAAATCCTCTCAAAATAACACCTGCCTGGTTAAGAGCGGGCATACGTAAAGGTGTAAGCGTTTATCCATTCACAAGCATTGAAGCTATAAGTCAAAGTGGTGACGGCTGGAAAATTAGTGCACAACACGATACCTGGTGGGCTAAGAACGTTATCTTGGTTCCTGGACCCTGGACTTCTCATTTGATGGGGCAAATCGGGATTGAAATAAAAATGAATTCGGTTGCAATACAGATGCATCTTACTGAAAGAATTCCACCCCGAATGAAATATTTAATTCAACACATTGGACAAGGGTTAAGTGTTAAGCAAGTAGATGCCGGACAAATTTTAATTGGTGGTGGGTGGCCAGCAAAAGAATTGCGCTTACAAGGAACTTCACCCGTTTCGTTCGACAGTGTTGTTGGAAACATGCAACTAGCTACTCGAGTTTTACCATTTTTAGGGAATCTTCGACTTTTGCGCGCCTGGACTGGAGCACTAGGTGCGACTGCTGATGAGATGCCGATCATAGGAAAAGTTCCCAATAAGAATGGTATTTATGTTGCTGGCGGTACCTATTCTTTTACATTTGCACCACTTTGGGCAAAAATACTTACCCAATTAATTACTGAACAGCCATTAGAGGTAAGTATTGAAGGACTTGAGCCGGGCCGATTGATTTCAAATTAATAAAAAAGGATGAAGCACATGGAAAATTATGAGTTAAGAATGTTTGTGAACGGACAAGCAATGTCCGGTGGTGAAATTTCTCAAGGACTTTCCAAAGCCAAATTTATTGGCGCAACCAGTACGGCACCAATTTATGACTTCTATTCTTTCAGAGATGAATTTCCAGGTCTTAAATTGAACAGGATCTCTGGATTTTCAATCCCTGGTGAGCTTTATTCCGTTACTTACGACACATTGTTTAATGACTTATTACCACTTGAACCGCCGGAATTAGAATTAAGTGTGATTCAACTTTCCGATGGAAGTGGAAGCATGGCCATGGTTGTGCGTGAGGGGACACAATCACTAGCTGGCGTTTCCAACATAAGTTCCCTTGGCGGCTGGCGCTCATACTTACAAATGAAATCACATCAAAAGTCCAAAGGAACATCTTGAAAACTCTTTTCCAAAATGGCATCGTTGTTAATAGCAATCTTTCAGCCGAACTAGATATTTTAGTTGAGAATCAATTAATCACGGGGCTATTTCAACGTGGAACATTTATTGATTCAGATTCAGCAAATACTACAGTGGTAGATGCAACTGGTCTGCACATACTTCCTGGAGGTGTTGATCCACATTGTCACGTTGGATTCACTTCAGGTCAGTTCACCTCACTCGATAATTATGAAGAAGCCACTCGAGCAGCAGTTTGTGGTGGAACAACTACGATTGTTGATTTTGCAATTCCTGAATTAGGGGAATCATCACTTGAAGCTTTAATGCGCCAAAAAAAACGAATTCACAATTCATTTTGTGATTCTGCAATGCACGGATGCATTGTTAACTTGAATAGTGATGTTAACGAAATCGTTTCTGAGTTCGAAGCCCAGGGTGTTCGAACAATAAAGATGTTCACAACTTATCGGGGCGAGGTAATGGCGAATTCAGAAACAATTATGGAAGTTATGAAGGGATTATTAAAAATTGGAGGAATGGTCTACGTACATAGTGAAGCCGACCACATTATTTCTGAAAATCAACTTGTTGCTATTCAGAATAATCAAATAGATAGTTCATTTCATCATCGAACCCGAAGTGAACTTGCTGAAACTATTTCAGTGGCCGAAGTTATTGCAATGGCTGAAACTATTGGAGCGCCAGTTTATTTCGTACATCAATCATGTCGCGGTGCTGTAGATCAAGTAGCTCATTCAAAAGCTTTTGGGCGCTCTGTGTTTAGTGAGTCAGTTCTTCATCATTTGGTTCTAGATGATTCAGTTTATGAATCTGAGAATCCCGAGCGATTTGTCTGCTGTCCTCCGATAAGAAGCAGAGAAACTGTCGACGCACTGTTAGAGGTCTTAAAAAATGGTGATGTTGACACGCTAGGCAGTGATCATTGTTGCTACAACCTTGAACAAAAAGAATTAGTTAAGCATGATGTTAGATACATGCCTAATGGGCTTCCTGGCGTCGAAACTAGAATTTCTGTTGGACTTGGAAAACTAGTAATGCAATGGGGATTGCCAATCGAGAGATTTGTAGCGATTTCCTCGACAAACCCAGCAAAACTTAATGGGCTCTTCCCGAAAAAAGGAATAATTGCACCTGGTTCTGACGCAGATATAGTTCTTTGGGATTTAAACTCGAAACATACCATCACAGGCACTAGCCTGCACATGGCAACAGATTACACGCCATATGAAGGGATTGAGACAAGCGCTAAACACATTGCGACTTATGTCCGAGGCACTATTGTGGCCAAGAATTCTCAACCATTAGAGAAAAACAAGATTGGCAAATTCATATCTGCAGAGATGATTAACTTTAATTTAAAGTAATTTAGTTTACGTCGATTAACTCACTAGCTTTTGGTGTAATAAATTCTAGAAAATCTTCAGCCAAAGATACCTCTCTGAAAAGATTAATTGCTCGTTCAATCTCATGCTCAGAACAAGTCTCAGTGATGAGTTTTGCATAGATTCTATCTATCACATCATTAACAAGTTCCGTGGTGCAAACTTCGCCCGTGTCCTCAAATTTCACTGAATTCTTTACTTGTTGCCAAATTTGTGATCTAGATATTTCTACAGTTGCAGCGTCTTCCATTAGATTGTTTATGGCCACGGCACCACTTCCTGCGAGCCATGCCATTAGATATCGAACACTAACTTCAACATTATTTACAAGTCCAGATTTTGTAACAGTGCCCTTCACGGACCTTAAGTCGACTAATGAATTGGGGAAATCAAGAGGCAAATCAACTTGTCTATCAATTTGATTTAATTTATTTTTTAACGTTGAATCAAAAATACCTTTACAGATATCGACAAGTCCGGGATGGGCGACCCAACTGCCATCGAATCCTTGATTTACTTCTCGCTCTTTATCTTTACGCACTTTTTCTAAAGCAATCATATTTAACTCAGAATTATTCTTGATTGGAATAAACGCAGCCATCCCACCAATTGCCATTGCACCACGTTTATGGCAGGAATGCACCATAGCCTGAGCATATGTCTGCATAAATGGAGCATTCATAGTTATTTGATCACGATCTGGAAGGATAAATTCTTGACCAGCATCACGAAATGTTTTAATGATTGAAAACAAATAATCCCATCTTCCAGCATTTAATCCACTAATGTGATCTTTCAATTCGAATAAAATTTCTTCCATTTTGAATGCTGCAGTAATTGTTTCGATTAGTACTGTTGACCTGATTGTTCCGTAGGAGATACCAAGACTAGCTTGGGCTTCTACAAAAAAATCATTCCATAGTCTGGCTTCAAACTCACTTTCAAGTTTTGGCAAATAAAACAAAGGAGCCTTTCCTACAGAAGCGAGCTGATTGTGGTTGTGAAATAAGTACAAACCAGCGTCAAAAAAGGCAGCGGGTAACGGAACTTCATTGACTAGAACATTTCGCTCAAGCATATGCAAACCACGCGGCCGAACAATAGTTTGTGCAGTTTCAGCAAGGGCATTTAACTTATATTGTTTACCGTTTTGTTGCTCAAAAGTTAGTGTATGTGTGGAAACTCGTTTTAAGACAATTTGACTATTTATTACGTTTTCCCAATGCGGAGTGTTTGAGTCTTCCAGATCGGCAAGCCAGACCTTTGCTCCAGAATTAAGTGCATTAATTGCCATCTTGGCTTCAGTTGGACCAGTTATCTCGACTCGCCGATCAAGTAACTGTGGAGGGTGAGGGGCAACTTTCCAATCCTGGGAGCGTATTTCGTGATTTATGGAATCGTTCCCATCAAACCCATGTCTAGAGATTCTTTTGCGGCGAACAATCCGCTCCCCAAGCAATTCCGATAGTCGAGGTTGAAATTTAGCACTTAGTTCCAAAACGAAAGCCACAGCCTCTGGCGTTAAAATCTCTTCAGTCTCATCGGAGAGAGCACCAGTAATTCTCAAAGCGACCTCCTCATAATTATCTGAAGTTTAAGCTGGTTGATTTAAAAGTATTTGACTCACTTCATATTATAAGGTGACTTTGCCATTAAACCCTTTTACTGGAGTGGTGAAATTGAATCTGATAAAGTTGCGCTTTTCGAGCAATCAGAGATTTCAACTCGAATGCAACGAGAGGTAGAGCATTCAAGTTTTGTACCCAAAAATGCTTTTTGTGGGCAAAATCAAAAACTAGCTATTTATGGAACCATTAGTGAACCCTGTAAGAGAATTGCCCTTTTATCACTTAGGCAGTCAACGATTCTAATCCTTTCTCCAGTAAGGAAATTTATAAAGTAGCAGAAAATCTAACGAACGCTAACTTTTACTGTCTTACCAACAGGTGACCAGCGTCCATCTTCAGTGGTCGCTGCGCTTACCAAGCAATTACCTGGTCCGCCGGTAGCACTTAACATCGCTGCGCTATTTGATTGAGAAATAAACGAACACGATCCGCTAGCTGTCCACGTTAAATCTTTTTTGGATTTAGTAGTGACGCTTACTTTAAATGCTTTACCTAATTTTGCTCTCGATGGGGCACTAACTCGAATAGTGTCTAGCGCGAATGAAGACATAATTGTTAGATATTTGTCAGCGGCATTGAATTTAGAATTACCCTGAGCCAGACCATAGATTTGGCACTTACCAATATCAGTTGCTCGAATTGTTGTGCTTGAACCAGATTTACTGGCTATTACGCAGGCGCCAGCCACCGTGATATCTACTCGACCGCCAGATTTAGCTCTAGATGTGAGTCGAATGGTTGAGCCGACCTGGAAGCGGGGTGCGCTAGGAATTATTGATACTGAGTTTGGTTTAAGTTTTTGGTTATAAACAACTGTGCTCGGTGGCAGGTATCCAGAAGCAGATCCACCGCCTGAGGCTGCTGGTGCTGCGATTGGGCCACCACCAGAAGATGGTTGTGCAGAACCTTGCGATGGTGCTGAGTTTTGAACACTTGCCGCAGGAACAGTAATTGAAATACCTGCCGAGATTGCACCGTATTGCGAGCCGTATTGCACATCATCAATAGCGGTAATCCAATAAGTGAAAGATCTACCTATGTCTGCGTTTGCATATATGTCATTCACAAAAGTAGCGCCAGATTCAGTAATCCAGTTTTTTCCATCTGAACGATAAACCGCATATCGGTCGGCACCTGCCGGCGCAGTGAAGTTGATATTCGTTCCAGTTGAACTTAGTTCTTGGGCGATTAAATTTGTTGGTGCAAGTAATGCTTGACCAAACGGCAAATACCAATACGTCGGCGAAATGATGCCAGCAGCTGAATTGCAACTTGAATTGATTGCATAAACCGTAAATGTTTGCGGCATACCGGCTTTAACGCCAGAAATTTGTGCTGAGGTATTAGTAGTTGGTATCCATGCACCAGCGCCAGCATCGTAATAGCAGTAGTGAGTTGCACCAGTAATTGCACTCCAACTAGCGGAAATTGAAGTTTCACTTAAAACAGAAATTGTTACAGAACTTGTTGCGGCTAAACCGGTGTAATTCCAAGTTAAAGAATTAGACGCTGCGCCAAAATTTCCACTTGGGTCGGCATAACTAAATGTTCCACTAATTGAATTTGATGGCATGGCGTATGTGCAATCAAAGCGAAAACTCGTACCTGATCTTGTACAAGTGACGCGATCTCCGTTATTTAAGGAAAGTACCCCGACATTTGATGACGGTTCGCTGTCTACACTTAAATAAACCGCACTGTGGTAAGCCTGCGGAACAGAAATTATTGGAGTTAGTTGAGCTGTTGCGTTTGTTGGTGTGGCAACTAGTGGAATAGTTGCTGCGCCAGAAGCGCTAACAATTTGAATTGAGTATTGGCTTAAATTATTAAGTCCCGAAACTTGGTAATTTGTACTAGAAGTTTCAGTTACTTGAGCCCCATCAACATTTACGCGGTATGGCCCCGCTCCTAAAACAGCAGCCGACCAATCAAGATTGATGGCCGAATCTTGAACACTTGCTGTAGTTCCCGAAACTAAAACACCTGAAGCAAGTTGAGATGCAAGCGCTACAGCAGATTGCGCATTAACTATTCCAGCTCCGGTGTAATAACGCGGCGACCATCTTGCCGGTGAAAGTCCACTACATTGCCAAGCATTGCTAACTAAAGTGCAACTTTCCCAAACATCCAAAATAGTTGTAACGGGATCATCTGTAGTAGCTTGCAAAATAGCTTGTATTTGTTCAGGTGTGGCAGTTGGCGCAGCTTGTTTAATTAAAGCGACGACTCCTGCCACTAACGGAGTTGCGGCTGATGTTCCAGCAAAATATGCATTTGGACCCCACGGATTAAAAGTTGCAACTTCAGTCCCAGGAGCGACTAGATCGACTTGTGGCCCATAGTTGGAGTAACTATTTCGCGTTAAGTCCCGGCCGATTGCACCAACGGTAATTAATCCTGGAACCGATTGCGAACCTGGAAAACTTCCAGGAATTGAAGTTTGCGTGCAATTGCGAATCCAAGTTTGACTGCCATTTGTATAGGTCGGGGTGCATGCAAAGTTACCTGCAGCAACTACGACAGTGATTCCTTGGGCAGTTGCTTCTTGAATTAATTTTGCTGTTGCTGGTTCAACAACCGGCGAGCCACCAAGACTCATACTGATTACATTTGCACCGTTGGCTATCGCCCATTCCAAACCATCAATAATCCATTCAGTTCGGCACTGAGTGTTTAAACAAACTCGAACATCAAGTATCGATGCGCCAGGTGCAACTCCACCAATACCTGCTTCGGGTACTGGATCGGCTGCGATAATACTTGAGGTGCCAGTGCCATGGTCATTTTGTCCTGACACCGAATAAGTTGCATCGTAACGACCGATAACTTTTGAAGAAATTTTAGTAACTCTCTGGTCAATACCGTTATCAAGTAATGCAATTTTTATACCGGATCCGGTTATCCCAGCTGTATTTACCAAGTTTGATTTTATTAAGTCATAAGCCCAACGATTATTTGTCGGCGTCATTGGAATGTACATAGATGCAACATCCATTGTGGTTTGTGGTTCGTCGGCAGCCCAACTTGGCGGGGTGAACCCAAACAATAAAATTGCACTGCTTAAAGTCAGTGTCAAAACTTTCGCAAAGCGAAATTGAGTTGAACTGTTCACGTCACCCCGTATCAACAGCTAAGTACTTAATAACTAAGTATGTCGAACTTTAAAACAGTTAGAATGAGGTTGAATTGAAAACCCTTATTACTTAGGTAAATTGTGAACGAATTTCGAATAGCAATCGTCGGAGCAGGCCCAGCAGGTTACTTCGCTGCCCAAGCCCTACAGAATTCTCAAACGGATGAACTAAAAATTGGAATCGATCTATTTGAGAAATTACCAACGCCTTGGGGGTTAGTTAGAACTGGTGTTGCTCCGGATCATCCAAAAATTAAATCAGTTTCAAAAGTGTTTGAAAAAATCGCAAGCGAAGAAAACTTTCGGTTATTTTGCGGTGTCGAAATTGGTGTTGATATTTCAATAACTGAATTGCAACAAAAGTATGATGCAGTAATTATCGCTACTGGTTCAGCCATTGGCAAGAAATTGGGAATACCTGGCGAGGATTTATCTGGAGTATTTTCTGCTGCCGAGTTTGTGCCTTGGTATAACGCGCATTTAGATTTTGTTGATTTACCTGTGCAACTAGATAGTGAAGTTGCGGTAGTCATTGGTGCTGGAAACGTAGCAATGGATGTTGCTCGGATACTTGCCATAGAACCAAGCGAACTTGATGCAACTGATACATCTTTAACTGCACTTAGCGCACTACATAATTCAAAAATTCGCGAAGTACATTTATTTGCTAGGCGCGGCCCTGAACATGCAGCTTTTACTTCACCAGAACTTCGCGAGTTACCAAAACTCGAACACACTGATGTCTATCTGGATAAAGATGAAGTTGAAGCAGCGTTTGCGCGCGTAACGAGTGCTGGCGAAATACCTAAAGACTTAAATTCAAACTTAGAAGCGATGTTAGCAATCGCGCAAGCTCCAAAGAAAAATGTGCCGAGATCTCTGCACATACATTTTTTGTCGACACCAACATTAATAAGTGGCGATAAACAAGTGCATGAAATTACTTTTCAAATAAATCAGATTCAAGATGGAAAAGTTATTGCTACCGATCAAACAATGACGATCGCCTGCGGTTTAGTTGTAAGCGCCATTGGATATGAAGCAAAAGAAATATCTGAACTACCTCTTGAGAATGGTCGGGTAGTGAATGTGAATGGCCGAGTTAGCGCTGGCCTTTATGTAGTTGGTTGGGCTAAGCGTGGACCTTCTGGGGTAATTGGCACGAATAAGAGTGACTCAACAGAAGTTGTTGCACTTATCGCCGCCGACTTAACTACACCAAAAGAGAAGTCAGATATTTCAGA
>CAJBBC010000154.1 GCA_903951185.1 uncultured Actinomycetes bacterium | reverse complement strand
TGGCTGCACTAGTAATTGTCGTTACGGCTGCTGAGCGTTTTATCCATCCACGAGAAATCGAACAACTTGGCTGGGGTCTTGCAATTTCGACTGGTGCCTCCATGCTTAATGGCGCTGTTGCTGTTGTTCTAATTCGAGCAGGCAGAGAATATCGGTCTCCAGTACTTGATGCTGATGGTCGCCATTTAATGACCGATGTCTGGACTTCTGTTGGAGTTTTAGTTGGTGTGGGATTAGTTCAAATAACTGGCTGGTTACGCTTAGACGCAATTGTGGCGATGGCAGTTGGTTTGAATATTGTCATCACGGGTATGAATTTACTTCGTGAAAGTACGTCAAAATTAATGGATAAGGCTTTACCGGAAGCTGACCACAAAGCAATTGTTGATGTTTTAAAGAAGTTTGAAAGTACTGAAGTTAAATTCCACGCGCTACAAACTCGTGAATCTGGTCGTCACCGTTTCGTCTCAATGCATGTTTTAGTTCCAGGTGCATGGACAGTTCAAAAAGGTCACGATTTGTCTGAAGACTTAGAGCAGCAAATTATTGCTGTGCTCCCCGATACGACCGTTTCGACTCACGTTGAGCCAATTGAAGATCCGCGCGCTTGGGAAGATATCCCAGCTGGTTCACATACCTGGGAATAACTCTTTACCGATTTTTCGCTCAGTCACAAACGACATAAGTGGAACTGTGCCTGCTAACATCACCAAGATCGTTTTTCCAATCGGCCAAGCTAGTTTTAACGAAAGTACAAAAGTAGCAATTACATAAAGCGGGAAAAGATATCCATGAATCATCCAAGCGATCGAATAAGCAGCAATTTCTTCCTTTGCAATTAAGTACCGGTATGGCATTGCAATGAAAGTTAAAACTGCAAGTACTGTGCCAACCAAAATTGCAAGTAACCGATAGATTTCCCAGGCTTTAGTTACGGTCATTTTGTTCCTTTGTTTGTAACTTCACTTCATCTTGAATAATACGCCACCACATACCAAAAATAATTATTCCAAAAATAATCCAGTTAAAGGTGTAGATCACATTTCGCCACTGTAATTGCGTCTCAACTGGTTTAGGTAAAATGGGCTTAATAACTTCAAATCCTGGTATTTGGGTAGTGCTAATCAAGTACCCATCGTGCACTGATGAGTTTGAAATCTTTAAAACTTCTTTTGTTGTTATATAACTCGGCAAATCAGTTAACGAAATACTTAATGCATCTTCGCTTGGTTGCATGACTCCAGTTAATTCAACTGTCCCCGAAAACGCTGGAACTGATTTTGATGTTTGTGCCCAGCCACTTACTACTGCCAAACTTGAACCGTCCTGCAGTATCAGGACATCTAAAACCCAGGTGCCTAACATTTCTTGATTCAATTCCATTGACTGGGTTGACTTTATTAACTTTGTCCCATCAGCTGGTCGCTGCGTAAATTCGATTCGGCTATTTTCTTGCCAAGTGCCCTTAACTTTTGTCGGCACGCCCACAGATGTTGGTGGCAAATAATCGCGAAGTGGACTTAGTTGGTTGAAGTCACTGACTCCACTAACTTTCGTAATGGGCGCAACATAGTGGGCACGATTCCACTGCCAAGCACTTAGCCAGATACAAATCCCTATTGCCAAAATTGCCGTGAAATGAATAGCAAGTAATCGCTTACTTAAATAGCGAAACATATTTATTTTGAGTTGTCGTTATCTTCGTTAAAATTTACACGCTTAATGTGGCGGTTCATACTGAAAACTAAAATAAGTAATGAAACCGCTAATGCCGTAAAAAATATGCCCGAAAGTGGACCAGGATTTACATTTTCAGCATTTAATTCCATTGGGGTTGGTGCTGGACTGGTTACGCTAACCAAAAGGCTAATTATTCCGCTGGTCACTTTTCCTCCTGGAGCAACACAATAGTTGCACTGTAACTATCTTAAGCAACCGTTGGTGTCTTCGTTTACTGAGTTAACGAAACTCACAATTTGCAACTATTCTTAGATTAATCATGCAGCAAGATTCTGAACTACCGATAAACATTCAACAGCGCTATGGGTTAAACACCCGAAGTAAAACACCAATTGCGCTAGCCGTAATACTGGCAAGCATTGTCACGATTGGTTTAGGGATGGCGAATTACCGAAGTGGCGATCGTGCACTTGACTGGGAATTGAGATCTTTCTCGGTACAAAGTGCAAATAGTGTCGAGGTAGTTTGGGAAGTTGCGCGCAATAAAGATCAAGATACTTACTGTGTTATTCGCGCTCAAGATGACAAGCGGATGGACGTTGGTTACGCCACAGTTTTTGTTGCAGCTGGCGAACCAAATGTAACCGCAAATTACAATTTAGCTACCGAGAGTCTGGCTGTCCTTGTCGAAGTTTTGGGCTGTGCCGGCAAACCTGAAATGCGCGTGCCACCCGCAGATTTCCCACCAGGCGTGAAGATTCCAGCTCAAGCGCCGCCTGGGTTCGCGCCAGAGGCCAATTAACTTGTAATCTTTTTCAAATGAACGAGACTTGGTTAACGCAAGAGGCTTACGACCGCCTAAAAGCTGAACTTATCCATCGCACCGGTGAATTTCGTGAAGAGGTAAAGAACCGAATTGCCGCAGCTCGTGAAGAGGGCGACTTAAAAGAAAACGGCGGCTATCACGCAGCCCGTGAAGAGCAAGGTAAGAATGAGGGGCGTATCCGCCAACTCGAAAAAATGTTAGAAAGCGCAAAAATAGGCACACCCGATATACAAGAAGGTATTGTGTCGCAAGGAATGGTTGTTACTGTTCATTTTCCAGACCTTGATGACACTGAGACATTTTTACTTGGCTCGCGCGAAGAAGCAGCACACACATCAATTGATGTTTACTCCCCAACTAGTCCACTTGGCGCAGCTGTCCTTGGTCAAGAAATTGGCGCTGAAGTTAACTACGAAACACCATCAGGTAAAACACTGCGAATTAAAGTCGTCAGTGCCCAAATTTATGTTGGCTAATTAAGCTTTTCCGCCCGAATTGCGAGTTTTGAAAGCTCGAACTGCTAGCGGAGCAAAGATTGCTAGCAGTAAGAAACCATAACCAAATGAAAGTGCAACGGGATGTTGCTCAGGAAATGATTCGCCAGGAAATGGAATTGGATTTCCAAATAGTTCCCGTGTCGCCAAAGCTAAACATGAAACTGGATTCCACTGCGCAAAACCTTGTAACCAACTCGGCATAGTGGCAATTGGAGTGAAAACGCTTGAAGCAAATGTCAGCGGGAAAATCCAAGCTAAGCCGGCAGTGCCAGCGACTTCTGGACTTGGCATATGTAAGCCAATCCAAGCGCCAACCCAACTAAGTGCGTATGCGAAAAGTAATAAAAGTAAGTACGCGAGTACTGCATCGGTAAGGCCACCACGAATTCGCCAACCTACAGCAAGACCCGTTATCGAAAGCATCACGATAACGAGTGAGCTTTCAATCAATGAAGCCAATGTATGTCCGCCAAGTACTGCACCTGGATGCATTGGTAGCGATCTGAACCGGTCCATAATGCCGCGATTTGCATCATCGGTAATTCCAACCGTGATACTTGCCACCGCAAACATCACAGTTTGCGCAAAAATACCTGGGATTAAGAATTCTCGATATGCCTGTGGACCGCCATCAGAACCTAAATTAATCGCACCGCCAAAAACGAATGCAAATAAAAGCACAAACATAACTGGCTGAATTAGGGCAAAGAAAAGTGATTCTGGAATCCGAGTTATCTTTAATACGTGTCGCTTTGCCACAGCCATCGTGTCAGAAACTAACCAGCCTAAAACTGGGCGCTGTTGTTCAGTTGTTGACATTACTTCTTACCTCCGCTTTTTGCACTTCGACGTCCACCACGGCCAGCTGGCACTTCTTCAGTGACTTCTTCAGCAATGTGACCAGTTAACGATAAGAAAACGTCATCTAAAGTTGGTCGACGTAACGCAATATCTTCAATCTCAATTTTTGACTCATCTAGTCGGCGAACAGCTTCTACTATCGATGTTGAGCCACCTGAAACCGGAACTAAAATTCGGCGAGCTACCACGTCAGTTACCGCTTCGCCTGAAGCAATCGCAGTTAATGAATTAACGGCATTAGCTAAATCCTGTGACTTAGCTACCACTAATTCAATTCGATCGCCGCCCACAGATGTTTTCAATTCATCCGAAGTTCCTTGTGCAATTACATTTCCATGATCAAGTACCACAATTTTTGAAGCTAACTGATCAGCTTCTTCTAAATACTGTGTAGTCAACAAAACTGTGGTGCCATCTTTAACTAGATCGTTGATAACTTCCCACATGCCAAGACGACTGCGTGGATCAAGTCCAGTAGTTGGTTCATCTAGAAACAGAATTGACGGCTGTCCAATTAAACTTGCGGCTAAATCAAGACGACGACGCATGCCGCCCGAATAGCCTTTTATTCCACGATCGGCCGCATCGGATAAATCGAAGCGCTCAAGTAATTCATCGGCTCGCTTAGCCGCATTTTTCTTAGACAAATGAAATAGTCGTCCAAAAAGTTCTAAGTTCTCGCGTCCAGTTAAGTATTCATCTACTGCTGCGTACTGACCAGTTAACCCAATTACAGCTCGCACTTCATCATGCTGCTCGACCACATCAAATCCGCTAACTACCGCTTTACCTGAATCAGGTTTTAGTAACGTGGCCAGAATCCGAACAGTAGTCGTTTTACCCGAGCCATTTGGTCCAAGTAGACCTAGCACGCTGCCCTGCTCAACTTCAAAATTAATTCCATTTAATGCTTTGACTGAGCCAAAATGTTTAGTTAATCCGGAGACTTCGATTGCAGAACTCATAAACTCACAATTCTCTATTTAGCCATCCAAAAATACCATTTGTTGCCATATTTGTAATTCCACATCATGGCCATTTGTTGTTAGGCGGGCTCCGTGCCACGATATACAGATGAATCCAGTGACAATCGAGGACATTTACTCGGCGGCCGAATTACTTAAGCCAATAATTCGTGAAACGCCAACTATCCCAGCTGGGTGGAGTAAGAAAATATATGGCCTTGACCTGCGCTTGAAATGTGAAAACTTACAGCGAGCTGGATCCTTTAAAATTCGCGGTGCTTACAATCGAATCTCCCGCTTATCTGCTGAAGACCGAGCTAAAGGCGTCGTTGCCGCAAGTGCGGGTAACCACGCTCAGGGTGTGGCGTTAGCTGCACAACTGCTGGGCATCAAAGCAACTATTTTTATGCCGCATGGTGCACCAATTCCAAAACTTGAAGCAACACGTGGTTACGGTGCTGATGTGCATTTTCATGGCGCAACTATTGATGAAGCTCTCGAGGCAGCCAGTGAATTTTCAAAAACTACTGGAGCTATTTTCATTCACCCATTTGATCACGAACATATTGTTGCAGGCCAAGGAACTTTGGGTCTTGAAATTTTGGCGCAGAATCCTGACATTAAAACAGCTGTTGTTTGTTTAGGTGGCGGAGGTTTATTAGCTGGTAGCGCACTTGCGATTAAAACACTTCGCCCCGATGTAAAAGTAATTGGTGTTCAAGCTAAAGAAGCTGCTGCTTATCCCCCATCACTTGCGGCAGGTTCACCACAAAAACTTGCCAGTATGGCAACGATGGCTGACGGTATAGCAGTTGGCCGACCAGGTGACATTCCATTTGAACTAATAAAAACTTATGTGGATGAAGTGCGCGTAGTGAGCGAAGAGTCATTGTCTCGAGCATTATTACTAACCCTTGAGCGCAGCAAAGTTATGGCTGAAGCAGCCGGAATAGCAGCTGTGGCTGCAGTACTTGATGATCCTGATTCATTTGAAGGTCCAGTTGTGGCCACTATTTCAGGTGGAAATATTGATCCACTCTTATTAAGTAAAGTTATGCGCAGCGGTTTAGCTTATGCTGGCCGTTTCTACACTCTGCAAGTTCGGATTCCAGACTTGCCAGGATCTCTAGCAAACTTACTGACTGCCGTTGGCAAAACGGGGGCAAACGTAGTTCATGTCGCGCATAGTCGAATTGATCCAACTCTTGCTGTTAGCGAAGTAGATGTGGACTTAGAACTAGAAACACGTGGCTTTGATCATCGTGAAGCTGTGTTACAAAATTTAGTAAACAGTGGTTTTCAAATAATTGATAGCTTCTAAGCCTTGAAAATGCGCTCGACTGGGAAAAAGTTAGCTAAAACGTATTTTCAAGAATTTCCCCGTGAAGTTGTAGTCCTAACAACGGTTGCATTCTTTGTTGCCCTTGGTTATGGGATGGTTGTCCCAATTATTCCAGTATTTGCCAAGTCGTTTGGGGTAACCACTTTTGCTGCCACCACAGTAGTAAGTGTTTTTGCTGCGATGCGACTTATCGCCGCTACCCCGGGTGGACGGCTAGTAAATATTTTTGGTGAGCGCTTAATCCTTTGGATCGGCTTAAGTATTGTGGCAATTTCAACACTGTTAGCTGGGTTATCGCAAACTTTTACGCAATTACTTGTGCTGCGCGGAATGGGTGGACTTGGTTCAGTCATGTTTTCCATTTCATCTATGTCACTACTAATGCGAAGTGTAGATAGTGACAAACGAGGTCGAGCAAGTTCCACATATCAAGGTGGTTTCTTACTGGGTAGTCTGGCCGGGCCCGCAATCGGCGGATTAATTGTTAACACAAATATTCGGGCGCCATTCTTTATTTATGCCGGCACTTTAGTTCTGGCGGCTTTCACTGCATACTTCGCTTTACCCAAAGGTCTGGGTAAACCTTCAATAAACGATTCAAAATCAAATAGCGAAACTATGCCAGTTGCTCAAGCAATGAAACTGCGAAGTTATTGGGCGGCAATGGTGGCGAACTTAGCCAATGGTTTTTCATCATTTGGTTTACGGGTTGCCCTAATTCCACTTTTTGTAATCGAAGTTCTAAACGGGGACCCACGATTAGCAAGCTTAGGTTTCTTAGTTGCTGCAATAACTCAAGCTTTAATGCTCTGGCCGGCTGGTCGGGTCAGTGACTTAAGTAGTCGTAAAGCAGCCATGTTAGTTGGTTCGTTCCTATTAATAGTGGGCTTACTATTCATAATCATTAATGAAAGCAAGTTGATCTACTTTGTTTCGATGGCTTTGATGGGCGCTGCTGCAGCATTCTTAACTGCGGGTCCGTCTGCAACTATTGGTGACATTGTTGGTGAAAGGCGCGGTGGACCAGTGGTGGCTAGTTACCAAATGACAAATGACTTTGGCGCTGTTGTAGGACCGCTGATCCTTGGTGCGCTACACGACTTAACCGGTGGCTATACCGCACCATTTATCTTGGCGTTTGTAATTGTGGTTATTTCAACGATCGTGACAAGCACAATGCCTAATTCAAAAAAATTAGTTAGTTAAGGCTGGTAAATCAATTCCCGTGTGAGCATGGCAGTCATAGCCATTAGGGTTTTTAATTAAATACTGCTGGTGATATTCCTCGGCATACCAAAACGTTTTACCTTGGGCAGTATCAAGCTCAGTAGTAACTGGATCAAATCCTTTACTAACTAAAACATCGTTATAAAGTTTCGCTGTTTCGCGTGAGATTTTTTCTAATTCTGGGTTAGTCCAATAAATGGCACTTCGGTACTGCGTACCGATGTCATTACCTTGGCGGTTACCTTGAGTTGGATCATGATTTTCCCAAAAGATTTTTAAAATGTTATAGGCCGACGTAACTGCTGGATCAAATACAACTAAAACTGTTTCGGCATGGCCAGTTGTTCCAGTACATACTTCTGGGTAAAGCGGATTAGCGCTATGTCCACCCATGTAACCAACTGCAGTGTTAAGTACACCCGGCGCTACCCAAAGTTTTTTCTCGGCTCCCCAAAAACAACCCATCCCTAGATAGATCGATTGCGATCCAGCTGGAAATGGACCGCGAATGTCGGTGCCAAAGATGAGATGTTGCTCAGTCATTAACTTCTCGTTTCAGTCTGACTAAGAAGGCCGGTAGCTTTCTTGGTACCCCTGGTCGGATTCGAACCGACACTGTAACGATTTTAAGTCGTTTGTCTCTGCCATTGGACTACAGGGGCAATTGCTAAATCACTTCAGAATTAACTAATTAGTAATTTTGCAGACCTCTAGATTATTAGACGTAGACCTATTTAGCTAAATCGCGAGCAATGCCGTCCAAAATGTCGCGTTCTGAAACGACAACTTCAGTGATCCCCGTCTTTTGCATAATCCGATCAAGCACCAATGCCCCACCGCCAATTACATCAATTCGACCTGGATGCATTGGTCCAAGTTCTGCACGCTGTGCCCGTGGCATAGCCAATAGGTCGGTGGCAACTTTATGAACTTGATCTGCGGAAATTCGACTTCCATGTATCACTTCAGATTTATATTCGCTCAAGTTCAGTGCTAGTGCGGCCACAGTAGTAACTGATCCAGCCAGACCAATCAAGCTTCTTGCATCACTTAACTGCACAACTTTGGCAGCTTGATCAATTGCTTCATCGATATCTTTTGTTGCACCGGCAATTTGCTGAGCAGTTGGTGGATCTCCAATTAAATGTCGCTCAGTCATTCGAACGCAGCCAACATTAGTACTTAAAGCTTGCTCGGGAGCATTAGTTCCCAACACAAATTCCGTTGAACCGCCGCCAATGTCAACGACTAAATATGGTGTTGCTGGTGCATCTGGATTATTAACTAAATCAGCGGTCGCCCCCAAAAATGAAAGCCGAGCTTCTTCGTCGCCACTAATCACATTTGGCTCAATCCCAAGTCTTGATTTAATTCCAGCTACAAAAACTTCTCGATTGGAAACATCGCGGCTGGCACTAGTTGCGACAAATCTGACTTTTTCCGGCTTATGTTGAGAAATCAATTTTGCATATTCATCTGTAGCCGCAAAAGTACGGTCAAGGGCAGCTTGCGAAAATTCACCAGTTTTGTCCACTCCTTCACCGAGTCGGACCACAATCATTTGCCTAGTGACATCGGTTAGAGTTCCGTTTTCGATATCGGCTATTAATAATCGAATAGAGTTTGTTCCACAATCAATTGCTGCTACCCGCACAATTAATCCTTCCAACAAGGGCCAGGTTTAGCCCAGTCTTTTAACATTTCTAAAACTTTGTCACCAAGCGGATTTACTCCGGGTCCGGCGGCAAGCGCATGCGCGGCTAGTACGTGTAAACATTTAACTCGAGTTGGCATTCCACCTGCAGTTATTCCAGCAATTTCTTCAACATACTCAATTGCTTCGCGCTCGGCTAAATAAAGTTCATGTGCTTTGGCGTACTGCTTAGCTAACTCGGGATCAGTTTCTAATTCATCTTGTAATTGTTTCATCACGCCTTCGGCTTCAAGGGTGCCAATGTAAGCAGCCGCCCGCGGACAAGTTAAGTAGAACATAGTTGGAAACGGTGTGCCATCATCCAACCGAGGTGTGGTTTTTACTACATCTGGAGCGCCGCAACCACAACGATGTCCAACACTAATTGCGCCACGAGGTTCACGATTGAGTTGGGCAGAAACAGCAAAGTGATCTTCAGGGTTTAACAAGTTGAACCTATTGCGGCATATCTTCACTCTGAACAACTAATGGATCATTAGCTTCCGGAGGATTGTCGGCAAGTCGAGTACTACTCCACAACTTTGAGTACCAAGCTGAATCGTCATTTGGAACTAGTGCACCTGGGACAGTGTTGATGGCTGTAGTAGTTTCATCATCTAAAACTATGAAGCCAACTTCACCCGGAAAAACATAATTAAGGCGCGATCTGGCCAAAGTTGCTACGTAGGCTGGATCTGCAAACCTTGCTTTTCGATTACTTAAGTCATCAATT
The DNA here is from genome assembly GCA_903951185.1 of uncultured Actinomycetes bacterium. Lineage (GTDB taxonomy): Bacteria > Actinomycetota > Actinomycetes > S36-B12 > UBA5976 > UBA5976. The sequence continues at coordinate 19,830 of CAJBBC010000154.1, read as the reverse complement.
TGTGCTTGTTGGGATATAACTTTTAATTCAAGCGCAGCAATTTCACGACGTTCATTTAGTAATGAACGTATTGGGACCGCGAGCATTAGCACAACCAGAAAGCAAGTTCCGACGAAGGCAAATGCGCGACCGTTAAATTTAATTGCTTTGGCCACGTAATACAGTCTGCCTTAACTAGCCCTTAAAACGAGGGAATGCATCGCGGCCAGCGTATTTGGCCGCATCATCTAGATCTTCTTCAATACGAAGTAACTGGTTGTATTTAGCAACTCGATCAGATCTAGCTGGCGCACCACTTTTAATTTGACCGCAATTAAATGCAACGGCCAGGTCTGCAATTGTGGTGTCCTCAGTTTCACCTGAGCGATGACTCATCATTGTTTTAAAGCCAGCTCGATGTGACATTTCCACTGATTCAGCTGTTTCTGTTAATGAACCAATTTGATTTACTTTAACTAAAAGGGCATTTGCAGACTTTAATTCAATACCGCGTTCAATTCGCTGGGTGTTGGTGACAAAGTGATCATCACCAACAATTTGGATTCGCTCACCTAGCGCTGCAGTGAATTTAATCCAAGCGTCCCAATCATCTTCAGCAAGTGGATCCTCAATCGACACAATCGGGAAATCTGAAACCATTTTGCTATAAAACTCGATCATTTCATCGGTTGTTTTAACTTTGCCTTCAACATGATATTTACCATCTTTGAAAAATTCCGAAGCAGCCACATCCATAGCCAATGCAACTTCGCTACCAATTTTGAAACCAGCTTTTTCAATCGCTTCTGAAATTAATTCCAAGGCAGCGCGGTTACTCGGTAAATTCGGCGCAAACCCACCCTCATCACCAAGTCCAGTGGAATAACCCTTGGCTTTTAGGACACCTTTAAGTGTGTGATAAACCTCAGCACCAGTACGTAGTGCATCTGCAAAAGTTGGTGCACCAATTGGCGCAATCATAAATTCTTGGAAGTCCACGTCACTGTCAGCATGGGCACCACCATTAATAATGTTCATCATTGGCACCGGCAATAAATATGCATTTGGTCCGCCAAGGTATCTGTACAGTGGCAAGTTTGCTGAAACTGCAGCAGCTTTTGCGGCGGCTAGTGAGACGCCCAGAATTGCATTTGCACCTAACTTAGCTTTATTTGGTGTGCCATCGAGATCAATCATTGTTTGATCAATAAGTCGCTGTTCAGTTGCATCAAAGCCAAGGATCTCCGGCAAGATTAAATCTTCGACTGCTCGAACAGCTTTTTCGACTCCTTTACCTAAGTAGCGCTTTCCACCATCGCGTAATTCGACTGCTTCAAATGCTCCAGTTGAGGCGCCTGACGGTACTGCAGCGCGACCAACGCTGTCGTCATCCAAAATCACTTCAACTTCAACAGTTGGGTTTCCACGAGAATCTAAAATTTCTCGAGCACGAACATCGCTAATACTAGACACGTAATTACTCCCAGTAGTTGAAATTGGTTAACCAGTTAACAGTCCTTAAATTCTATCTAGTCCGCTTAGCCATTAAATAAGTCCAGAACTAAAAGCGTAGAACTAATCAGTTAAACCTTCGGATATCCGAATGGCTTTACGAAAACGCATAGTTTCCGCCCTTAAAACTGATTCAGCATCTAAGTCAGCACTTCTAGCTAGTTCTACTGTGGCCAGCAATATTTGTGCAATGGCTTCGGGTGAAACTTCGCCGACTAACTCACTTACTGCCAAAACCAAATCAGGTGAAACTGATTTGATCTCGTTATCTCTTGCCCGGTAACTCAATTGGGTAGCCAGTTGTAAAGCGGGCATCGCAATTGGTACTCCGTCAGTCACAGATTCTCTGGATTTTTCTGATGACTTAATATTTGCCCAATTAGCTTCGAGCTCTTCAGTTGAATTTATTTCAAGCCCATCAAATACGTGTGGGTGGCGACGGATTAATTTATCCACCACACCTTGGGCAATCGAATTCAAATCAAAGTTTTTATCTTGTTCTTGTGCAATCCGAGCATGAAAAACTATTTGTAATAACAGATCACCCAGTTCTTCACGTAAATCAACCAAGTCGCCACTATCCATAGCTTCAAGTGCTTCATAAGTTTCTTCAAGTAGGTAATTTGCCAGGCTCTGGTGAGTTTGTTCGGCATCCCATGGACATCCACCCGGAGAACGCAACTGATCCATTACTTGGACTAGCCGTTCGACTGGATTTGTCATTTGCTCTTACTGAATTACTTCAACTGGGGTAGTTGTTGATAGGTAATTTTCACCAGCAGCTGTTTGTAAAGTTTCGATATTCCAAGTGCCATAACGTGGCGAAACTTCAACACCTTGTTCGGTGATAATTCCGGATAAGTATTTATAAAGGGCGGCAGCTTGAATTTCTTCAGTCATACCTGGTGTTAGTTGATCCATAATTGCGCGCTGAACTAACAAGTCATACATAAACTGATCGACATAGGCCGAGGCTAAACCATTTCGCGAGGCCAACTGTGCTTTCACTTCAGCTTCGCCATAATTGCGAAATACTGCGTCGCGGTACTGTGCAACTTGTGCATCCGAGACTTTAATTCCCATTTCATTTACTGCATAAGTTAGGACTTCTTCCAGCACTAAGCGATCAATAATCATTTGGCTTAGTTGGGCCATTCCTGGAATATCTTGTAAAAGCTCAGGCGAAGTATTTTCGATTTCAATCCGAACTTCATTAACTTGCGACGTAACCTGACTGGACGGAATTTCAGTACCGCCAACCACAGCTGCTGCGCCGGCTTTGTCTGCAAATGAACAACTTGCAGTAAGTAATACTGCGCTAGCTATTACCAAAATTCGCAACTTCACAAAAACCTCCGGAACAGTTTCAACTAGTCAAGGATAACTGTTGTTATAAGTTCGCTAACCCAGCCCAATAATTCTTGACTATCTTGGGTTTCGGCTTGTACCCCAAGTGCTTTCTCGCGAGGTAACGGAACCACTATGGTTCTGGTCGCCGCTTTAACAATTGTTCCTGGGTACATTCGGTTTAAGCGCAAAGTTGCTGACTCAGCTAAAACCACAGGTGAGATCCGCACAGTTTTTCCAGCCCCAATAACTTCTGAGATTCCGGCAGTTCGCATTAAGATTCGAAGTTTTGCCACATCAATTAGTCGCTCAACTTGAACAGGCATTGGGCCATAGCGATCAGTTAATTCAGCTATAACTTCAGTAATCGCTTCATTCGTATGTGCATCAGCAAGTCTTCGATATGCCTCAAGTCGTAATCGTTCAATTGGCACATAGTCGTGCGGCAGATGGGCATCAACTGGCAACTCGACTTTGATTACCGTATCCACATCTTGATTTGGCCCATTTCGCACTTCATTAATGGCTTCACCAACTAAGCGAACGTAAAGATCAAAACCAACTTCAGCAATATGTCCGCTTTGTTCACCGCCGAGTAAATTGCCAGCTCCCCTGATTTCAAGGTCTTTCATTGCTACTGCCATGCCGGAACCTAAATCAGTATTAGCCGCAATTGTGCTCAATCGACTATGTGCAGTTTCGGTTAGCGGCTTTTCTGGCGCATATAGAAAATAGGCATACCCACGTTCTCGGCTTCGCCCAACCCGACCACGCAGTTGGTGTAATTGCGATAGCCCAAATGTGTCAGCCCGATCAACAATTAACGTGTTTGCGTTGGGAATATCCAAACCACTTTCAATAATCGTGGTTGAAACTAAAATGTCGTATTTTCGATTCCAGAAATCTACAATTATTTGCTCAAGTTGATTTTCATTCATTTGCCCATGGGCTACCGCAATTCGGGCTTCGGGAACTAACTCAGAAAGTCGAGTAGCCACTCGATTAATACTTTCAACCCGATTATGGACGAAGAATATTTGTCCATCTCGAATTAACTCACGGTGAATTGCTGCCACAATGAATTTTTCATCATAAGGACCAACTGAAGTTAAAACTGGGTGACGTTCCTCGGGTGGTGTTGCAATAGTGGACATTTCTCTAAGTCCAGTAACTGCCATCTCTAATGTTCGTGGAATTGGCGTCGCTGACATCGTCAACATATCCACGTTGGTACGCAGTGCCTTCAAATGCTCTTTATGTTCAACGCCGAAACGCTGTTCCTCATCGACAATTACTAAGCCAAGATCCTTGAACCGAACTTCTGGATTAAACAGTCGATGTGTGCCAATCACAATATCTACAGTGCCGTCTTTAATTCCTTCAAAAGTTTTCTTGACTTCGCCATCAGTTTGAAAGCGCGAAAGAGCAGCTAATTTGACTGGGAATTGTGCGTATCGTCGCGCAAAAGTTTCCATATGTTGTTGTACTAACAATGTAGTTGGTACTAATACCGCAACTTGTTTTCCATCTTGCACAGCTTTGAAGGCAGCGCGTACTGCAATTTCTGTTTTGCCATAACCCACATCACCACAAACCAAACGGTCCATAGGTGTATCGCTTTCCATATCTTGCTTAACTTCATTAATTGTGACTAATTGATCTGGAGTCTCAATGAAATCAAATGCATCTTCCAGCTCGCGCTGCCACGGCGTATCTTGCGAGAATGCATAGCCTTTACTGGCTAGTCGAGCGGCATAAAGTCGAATTAGTTCGCCAGCAATTTGCCGAACAGCACGCCGAGCTCGTGATTTAGTTGCGGCCCAGTCGCCGCCACCTAAGCGATTTAAAGTTGGTAATTCCCCACCAACATAGCGAGTGACTAAATCAAGTTGATCTGTTGGCACATAGAGTCGATCACCACGTTGACCACGTTTACTTGATGCGTACTCAATAACTAAATATTCACGAGTTGCATTTTGCAAAACACGCTGAGTCATTTCGACGTACTTTCCAACTCCATGTTGTTCATGAACTATGTAGTCGCCAGCTTTAAGCGTGAGTGGATCAATAACTGTTCGTCGCCTACTCGGCATAGCTCGAGTTGATTTAGTTGTGGATCGATTTCCAAATAAATCTGTTTCAGTGAGCAAAACTAAATTTGCCGATTTAATTATTAAGCCATGTTCTTGATGCGCAATGAAGACATCAACTATTTTTTCGGTTGGTGTGACCGCTTCAACTTGCCGAGAGGTTATTCCCTGCTCATTAAGGGTGGTTACTAAGCGTTCTGCCGTACCGTGAGCAGCCATAGCAATTGCCACTTGGAAACCTTGTGCCCACCAATTCGAAATTTGGGTTGCCGCCGATTCTATTTGTCCACGAAATTCTGGTGTAGTTTCAAGTTCTGGAACTTTTGCTGTCGGTGCCATCAGTGGTGAAAGGGAAATCCAACAGCGAGAACTGAAAGTCTTTTTTAGTTCTCGGTAATCAAAAAATCCTCTACCCAAATCAACTGGAATCGAATTTCCGGCAGTTGTATTACTCCACGATGCTTCAAGAAATTCGGCACTCGTCTCAACAAGTTCTTGAGCTCGGCTAACAATTCGCTCTGGTTCTAATTCTTGAATAGTCCAGTTTGCTGCGATCACATCAAATAGTGACTCCATCGAATCAGCTAACACAGGAATGAAACTTTCAATCCCTTCTGTTGCAATTCCTTGAGCGACTTTTTCAAAAATTTCGGCAAACTCTGGATGCGCAACTGCAAATTTTGCAGCTTTTGCTTTTACAGAATCGGTGATTAATAATTCGCGGCAAGGTGTGGCGAATAACTCAGAGATTTCCGATTCAATTGAACGCTGATCTGCAACGGAAAACATTCGGATGTCGTCAACGTCATCACCCCAATATTCCAACCGAACTGGATGTGGTTGAGCCGGTGGAAAAATATCGATAATTCCACCACGGACTGCGAATTGCCCACGACGATCAACCATTTCCACTCGCTCATAACCTAAATAAACTAACTGCGCGATTACTTGATCAGGTGCGATTGTTTGGCCTTGGGTAATCACTAATGGTGGAACATCGCCAAGCCCAGCTGCCATCGGTTGGATAGCTGCACGTACTGAAGTAACTAAGTATTTAATTTCGCTAGATTCATTCGGATTCGCTAATTGACGCAGGATTGCCATTCGGGTGCCAATTGTGTCTCCGCTCGGACTCATTCGCTCATGCGGCAAAGTTTCCCAAGCTGGGAAGTAGGCAATTTCATTTGGATCCACAAAATCTGCAATTTGGGCTGCCACATCTTGTGCAATTCGATCAGTGGCGCAAATAATTAGCGAACCTGCGCACTGCGTTGAAAACAATCCGGCTAAGTACGGCAGCGCTGCTGATGGAATACCGAGTTCAACAGATTGTTTATATTCAACTAATTCAAGAGCTGCCTGTATTTGCACATCCGCTTTTAAGGCTGCGGTAACGAAATTCAGCGACAACTTATTACCTTTGAACTTCGGTAATAGCCGAAACTAAGTGTGGCTGACCGATTATGGCAGTTGGTACATAGACATTTTCTTGATTGAAAACTAAGTCAGCACCTTCGATATCGCAGGCAGTTAAACCATGGGCCGCAGCTATGGCAGCTGGCGCCGCAATATCCCATTCGTAAAACCCACCAGTATTTATATATAGGTCTGCATTGCCTGCCAAAATTTGGGTTAATTTTGCGCCAACTGAACCCATTGGGATTAATTTAGGTTCACCGCGTTCGGGAAATTTAATTTTTAGTTTTTCGCAGATCACATCAATTTCAATCGGCGGTCGAGTAGCTGAAACTAAAATTCGTATTGGCCCAACCCAGTCAGCAATCGGCCCAGCCGGATTCATGCCAACTAGTAAATCCAATGCCGGCACACTTATGCCACTGGCTGTGATCTTAAATTTTGCATCCGAATCTCGTTCCCAAAGCGCTATATGCACTGCGTAATCTGCTTCCAGATTTGAATAATGTGATGTGCCATCAAGTGGATCAACTATCCAAACTCGATTCGCCAAAAGGCGTCCTAAATTATCTTCGCCCTCTTCACTTAGTAAATGATCTAGAGGTCGATGTTTAGCCAGAGTATGTACAAGATATTCATGTCCGGCTAAATCACCAGCCGCGCCAAGTTCAACAGTAGAAAGTTCTTCAAAGCGATCCGCAGCAACTTGCGTAATTACTCGGCCAGTTTCTTTGGCTAAGTATTCGGCTAACTCTTGATCATTCATGAATTAAATTGACTTTGGGTTTCGATTAAACCTTTTGTGATTAATGCTTCGGTTGCATCAGCGCCACTATCTCGCAAAACTGCAACACTTGTTGCTTCAGTACTAGAAAAAGCTTTCAAGACAAATGCACTTGGATCTTGGATACCAGGTGGCCGACCAATACCTAAGCGGATGCGGTACCACTGCCCATCGTCAAAAGCAGATCTAATTGATTTCAGTCCGTTATGACCGTTGTCGCCGCCGCCTAATTTAACGCGAATAGCTTCAAGCGGAATATCTAATTCATCGTGCACAACAATTATTTGATCCAGCGGTACTTTATAGAAAGCAGCAAGAGCTTTAACTGGACCACCAGATTCATTCATAAACGAAAGTGGCTTGGCCAAAATAGTTTGGTTACCATTTATTTTTGTTTCAGCTACTTCAGCTAATGCGCGTTTATGTCGCTTAAGTGTGACACCAGATCGGCTAGCTAACTCATCAACTACAACAGCACCGATATTGTGGCGCGTGTTTGCATAAGTGGGGCCTGGATTACCAAGCCCCACTACAAGCCATGCGTCACTGTTTGACACGTTAATTACTCAGCTGGAGTACTTGCTGGAGCAGGTGCAGCTGCATCTTCGGCTTCTTGACGTTCAGCGCGGAATGCGGCTTTAGCTGAAGCAAGTTCAGCTGCGTGAAGTGATGCAGCTTCAACTTTGGCATTGTGTTCAGCAGCATCGCGAGCAAGTTTTGCTGCTTCGGCTGCAGTAACAATAACTAAGTCAACGTGCTCAATAACGCGAGTTACTGGATCAATTTGAAGATCGCGTGGTGCTACATTTTCTGCTTTACCATTTACGGTTACTTCAATTGCTGCTGGCTTCTTGCGAAGGATTAGCGTTAATTCATGTGCATCTAGTGCAACGTGAACTGGTGATGTTCCATGTCCGTATACAACAGCTGGAACTTTTCCATCGCGACGTAAGCGGCGGGCAGCACCTTTACCGAAATCGGTACGGGATTCTGCAGTTAGTTTTGACATTTTTCTCCTCGTCCTGGTCGTGCGGAATGCTCCGCGACAGACCTTCGTCGATAACGGTTCAGTATCTGCATTTTTGCCCAGCTACAAGTAGCTGAAATTTATACAGTTGCTGCACCCTCGCCGAGGAGCCCTCTTAGGGTATCTGGAAATTACTTTTCGAGGCAAACTCGAATTAACTAAACGCCGATGTGATCGAACAGGCTAGTAACTGAGCCTTCATCAAAGACTTCGCGAATTGCCCGAGCTAGTAACGGAGCAATTGGCAAAACCGTTAAGCCCGGGAAACGATTCTCATGTGGGATAGGCAAAGTGTCAGTAACTACTACTTCTTTAATCCGCGAATCTTGTAAACGCTGCGCAGCTGGTGGCGAAAGAACGCCATGTGTTGCGGTGACAATTACATCTTCAGCACCATTTTCAAATAAAGCTTCAGATGCTTTTACAATCGTGCCGCCAGTGTCGATCATGTCGTCAACGACTACGCAAATACGACCTTTAACGTCACCAACAACTTCAAGTACTTTTGCTTCGTTTGGCACATCTGGATCACGGCGTTTGTGAATAATCGCCAGTGGTGAACCCAGAATGTCTGTCCATCTTTCGGCCACCCGCACGCGACCGGCATCCGGTGAAACTACTGTGATTTTGCTGCGATCAACAGTGCGGCCAACATGTGCGGCCAAAATTGGTAGTGCGAATAAGTGATCTACTGGACCATTGAAGAAACCTTGTATTTGTGCAGTGTGTAAATCAACACTCATAATTCGATCTGCCCCAGCTGCAGCAAATAAGTCTGCAATAAGTCGAGCTGAAATTGGTTCACGGCCAGCATGTTTCTTATCTTGGCGGGCATAACCATAGAACGGTACGACTGCAGTTATTCGCTTAGCCGATGCACGCTTAAGTGCATCAACCATCAACAACTGTTCCATAATCCATTCATTAACTGGTGCAGTGTGCGTTTGTAATACGAATGCATCACAACCACGAACTGATTCTTCGAAGCGTACAAAGATTTCACCGTTTGCAAAGTTGTATGCGCGAGTTGGCACCAGATCAACGCCAAGATTGGCAGCAATTGCTTCAGCTAATTCGGGGTGGGATCGACCAGCGAGTAAAACCATTCGCTTTGCATTGCTTTGCGTGATCCCGGTCATTGATCTACCCTTCGCTGGAATTTACTTTATTTCTTTTTTGAACTTGGTGCTGAGGAAGAGTCTGCCACTGCGGCTTTAGCCGAGTCACTGCCGGGTCTACGTCTAAGCACCCAATCAAGAATATTACGTTGACGAGCTCGGCCAACTGCCATCGCACCGGCTGGCACATCTTCGGTAATTACTGAGCCAGCGGCGGTATAAGCCCCATCACCGATTGTGATTGGTGCAACTAACATCGAGTCGCTACCCACTCGAACATGTTTGCCAACAATAGTCCGATGTTTTTCTACGCCATCGTAATTAACAAAGACTGTGGCTGCCCCGATATTTGAACCTTCTCCGATTTCCGCATCACCGACATAAGAAAGGTGCGGGACTTTGGCGCTTTCACCAAGTACTGCATTTTTCATTTCGACGAACCCACCAGCTTTTGCTTTTGGGCCTAATTTGGTACCTGGTCGCAAGTAAGTAAATGGACCAACTGAAGCAGAATTTCCAATCTGACAATCTTTAGTTGTTGATCGAATAACTACTGCATCGTTGTCAACAATTGTGTTTACTAATGTGCAATCTGGGCCAATCACACTGCCGGCTTTAATTGATGTTGTTCCAGTTAGCTGAACATTTTGTAAAAGTGTCACATCTGCTTCAAGGCTGACAGTTCGGTCTATCCACACTGAAGTTGGATCAACCATAGTTACGCCAGCGAGCATCCATTCATCAGCAATTCGTTGGCGAAGTACTCCGCCGGCTTGGGCTAATTGGCGACGATCATTTACCCCAAGGATATTTTCAGCACTCGTTAAAACTGCGGTGATTTCATGTCCAGCTGACCGCAAAATTCCAACTACATCAGTTAAGTACTGTTCACCTTGATCATTTGCCGCATCAATTTTTGATAGCGCCATTCGAAGTAATTCGGCCGAGAATACATAAACGCCGGAATTTACTTCAGTTATAGCTCGCTGGGTATCAGATGCATCGCGTTGTTCAACAATTGAATCGACTTTATTATCTGTTCCCCGAATGATTCGGCCATAACCGGTTGGGTCAGGTAAATGTGCAGTTAATACTGCACCCCCAACACCATTGGCGGCTTTAAGAAGTTGCGTTAAATCAGTATTAGTTAAAAGCGGAGTATCACCAGCCAAAATAAGTACTAAACCCGTTTTTAAATCACCCAGTGTCTCAAGTGCCACTTTTACGGCATGGCCAGTACCTAATTGTTGTTCTTGGGTTACTGTTTTAACTTTTGGATAAGACTGAGCTAAGTATTGAGTTACTTCAGCTTTACCGTGTCCAACTACAACAACGGTACTTTTCGAATCTAGTTGCGAACTTGAAAGGAGTACATGGCCTAAAAGTGGCATCCCCAAAACTTCATGTAAAACTTTTGGTTTTACTGACTTCATTCGGGTGCCTTGGCCAGCGGCCAAAATAATTACGGCTGCTGGATTTTCATAAGCAGATGAATTTGCAGCCACGAGTTAAGTCTATCTAAAACAATTAGCCTGGTCTTTGCCTCAATTAAGTAACTTGCTCCCGGACGTGGACTCGAACCACGATATGCACCTCCAAAGGGTGCTGTCCTGCCATTAGACGATCCGGGAAAACAGGCAGCCTTGCATTTAAAATGTAAGTGCCGCCTGGTAAATCCTAGGCGGAATAAGGCAGTTTCCCAAAATACCGACGCATTTCCAATTGCAGTAGCCTTAATAGCGCACTAGGAAGTTGCAACTAAACCAAATTAGCCAGAAGGAATCCTGTGGCAATCGCACATAATGACGAACTAGATACCTCAGTTCGTCCGCGTACAACAGATCCTGACCGCGTCCGAATGACCGGGCATGAACGTCGTGCACAGTTAGTTGAAGTTGGTCGTGCACTTTTTGCTGAAAAAGGTTTTGAATCTGTAACCGTTGAAGAAATTGCAGCTAGTGCAAATGTTTCTAAACCAGTTGTCTACGAACATTTCGGTTCTAAAGATGGACTTTACGCAGTAGTTGTTGACCGAGAAATGAATTACCTACTTAATTCAATTACTAAAGCGCTGACTGCTCGCCATCCACGCTTACTCCTTGAGCAAGCGGCTTGTGCATTATTTGATTACATCGAAACAAATACTGATGGTTTCCGTATTTTGTTACGCGATAGTCCAGTGGCTACGGCTTCAGGTTCGTTTGCAAGTTTGCTCTCCGATGTGGCTGCTCGAGTTGAAGATTTGCTTACCACTGAGTTTTCAAGTCGTGGTTTTCCAAAAAACATGGCACCAATGTATGCGCACATGTTCGTAGGAATGGTGGCCTTAACTGGCCAATGGTGGCTTGAGTCACCAAACACTGAAAAAGATGAAGTTATCGCGCACATGGTTAATTTAGTTTGGAATGGCGCACGCGGTTTACAAGGTAACCCGCGATTAATTACTCGTCGTTAAATTCAGTAACCGCAACTTGGTCAAAAGGTAAAACTATTTTGCGCAGTACATCGGCTAATTGAGTTCGATCTGCTTTAGAAATACCCGCTAACAAAATACGCTCCCGCTCAAGTAAGTCAGTCAGCGCAGCGTCGACCGCATTACGTCCATCAGTAGTTAATTTCACAAGTACACCTCGACCATCACTTGGATCAGGTTTTCGAGCAACTAGATTTTTCTCTTCGAGTCGATCAATTCGGTTAGTCATCGTGCCACTAGTAACTAAATTTGCAGTTAGTAGTGCTGACGGTGAAAGTTCATAAGGTGCACCCGCTCGACGTAATGCAGCCAGCACATCGAATTCACCGGATTCAAGATCGTGAGCTTCGAATGCTTCACGACGAGCAATATCTAAATGTCGGGCTAATCGAGTAACTCGACTAAGTACATGCATTGGCGCCACATCTAAATCTGGACGTTCGCGTTGCCAAGCTGTGACTAAACCATCAACTTCATCTGATCGAGACATACTTCAATTCAACTTCATCGGATTTGTCTGGCCCCATGGACTGGACCATGTGCGTGAACTGCGTCATCAACTAAGCCACTACTTTTTAAACCAACTAATAAATCAATTGCCGAAACTTCATCTCGAGCTAAGAATGCACAGGTAGGGCCTGAGCCAGAAACAAGTTCCCCTAGCGAACCTAAATCTCGCCCGTATTCAAGGACGTCTTTTAAACCTGATCTATTTGCAATTGCTGCAGCCTGCAGGTCATTATGTAAAAATTTGCCAAGCTCTTGGGCGTTACCTTGAGCTAATGCGGCTAATAATTCATTTGGCACATCTGGGATTGTTTCAAAATCTAAACCACGCAGTTCATCAGTGCGTTCATAAATTTGTGCAGTTGATAGACCTTCATTAAAAGTGGCAAACACCCAGTGGAAACTTCCGCGGGTCATAACTGGCGAAAGTATGTCACCTCGACCACTGCCTAAAGCACATCCACCATGAAGAATAAATGGCACATCTGAACCAAGTAGTGCTGCCATCGCATCTAATTCATCGCGTGGAATTCCAGCCTGAAAATAAATATCGCAAGCCAATAAAGTTCCAGCAGCATCCGCACTTCCCCCAGCCATGCCGGCGGCAACGGGAATTGATTTATCAATGTTTATTTCCAAATTTGGATCTTCACCGCAAGCTTTCGCAACTAGCTGGGCGGCTTGCCAAGCTAAGTTGGTTTCATCAGTTGGCACTAAGTGCCCGTACTTACCTGATCCAGTAATCCGCAAAGTATCTGCTGGCTTAACCGTTATCTCATCGTAAATATTCACAGCTTGAAAAACTGTGGCTAATTCGTGATATCCAGAAAACTCTCTAGGCCCAACACCTAAGTACAAATTAACTTTGCCTGGTACGCGGACTGTTACGTGAACTGTGTCTGGTTTGGACATACCCATCACTTTAATCGCTGGCGACTTTAGCAATTGCCAAAAAAGCAGCTAAATCTAGTTGCTCACCTCGCAGTGAGCTATCAATTCCGGCTTTCGCTAATGCAAGATCTACTTGCGCACCAGATCCAAAAACCGCGCCAAGCGATGATCTAAGTGTTTTGCGTCTTTGGCCAAAAGCCGAGTCCACTACTTTAAAAAGTTTGCGGCGAAGTTCAGTTGAATCATTTTCGTTTATCCGAGTAATTCGAACTAAACCAGAGTCCACATTAGGTGCGGGCCAGAAAACATTTCGTCCGACATTCCCAACTAATTGAACTTTGCCATACCAAGCTAATTTCACACTTGGTACACCGTAAATCTTGTTACCTGGTTTAGCAGCCATTCGCTGCGCAACTTCGAGTTGGACAAGTACCAGTACTTCTTGAATCGATGGAAACTGTTCAAGTAAATAAAGGACGACCGGAACTGAAATGTTATATGGCAGATTTGCCACCAGCTTTGTTGGCTTAACTGGCAATTCTTTAATTTGCATTGCATCAGCTTCAATAACGACTAAACGTTCACTCAATTCAGGTGTGAATTTCTGGATGGTAATCGGCAGTTGCGTTGCTAGTCTCGAGTCAATTTCAACTGCAACTACTTTCGCAACTTGTGGCAACATCGCTAAAGTAAGTGACCCAAGTCCAGGTCCAATTTCAATAACTACATCTTGATTGTTTAAATGAGCTTCATTCGCTATTCGACTTACCGTATTTGGATCAATAACAAAATTCTGTCCAAGTTTTTTTGTTGGAGTTACCTCAAGTAAGGCTGCCAGTTCGCGAATTTGAGCCGCGCCAAGTAAAACAGATTCAGCCATTTAAAACTGTTTAGTACCAGCCGCGAGTTAACGCTTTTTCATAAGCAGCACATGGTGTGGTGTACCGCTCTGAAATATATTGGGCGCCCCACTTAATTTGAGTTGCTGGATTAGTTTCCCAATCGCTTGCAATCGAAGCCATTCGCGAACCGGGAAGTGCTTGTGGAATTCCGTAAGCACTTGAAGTTGGATTGTCTGCGGTGTAACGCCAGTTACTTTCTTTTTCCCAGAGTTTATCTATACATTGAAATTGATCTGCGCCCCAACTGTATGTGGCTTTAATGTATAGCTCAGTAAAAATCTTGCTTTGCTCAATTGATTTAATACCAACTTCAGCTTTCTTAAGTTGATTAGCAATAGTGTTCGGGTCACCTGAACCTGCAATCGCAACTTCTGGAATTGGATCTCGGTTTACCGAGCGAGACACTTCTGTGCGAGCAACTTCAACACCGTTCAATACCCGCACTGCATACGTAACAACAGCTTCGCCAGTTGTACCCGGTTGTTGCACAACGCGAGTACCTTGAGCCATTTGCGGATCTTGTGTTTCAGAAACTTCATATGGAATTTCAACTTCGGCGGCAACGAATAAAACATTTGGATCAAGTTCTTTAACATCCACAAATGCTGCTTCATCTTGAATTAATGCAGTTGCATCGACGGCAACTGGTTCAGCCTTGAAATCAATTGAGTACGCAATGCCATTAAAGCCAACACCAAAAATTAAGGCAGCAGTTATAGCCAAGGCCACAATTGGACCTTGTTTGCTTTTCGGCCGGGCATGACGACCAGGCGCACGATGGCGTCCGCGTTCAATCATTTGGCCTCAACTTAGAAAACTATTTATTTACTTGTACTTCTAAGTTATCCCGAAACCCCTAGGTCAAGGCAAACTCAGTTTTGTCAAAAAGGGCCGAAAACCCTTGCAGCATTTGAAAAAACTAATTTACAAATATCTTCTTCAGATTGGCCTCGAAGGGCACAAATTTCGCGAACTGTAAGTGCCACATGCGCTGAAGTATTCGGTGAACCGCGATATGGAGTGGGCGTTAAAAATGGTGAATCAGTTTCAACAAGCAATAAATTATCTGGCACTACTTTTACTGCTTCATGTAAATTCTTAGCGTTTTTAAATGTAACTGTGCCAGCAAACGATAAGTACCAACCCTGTTCAGCACATACTTTAGCCATTGCTGCGTCGCCAGAATAACAATGAAATACAACTGTCTCGGGTGCACCGTAAGTTAGTAAAGTTTCAATTACATCTTCGTGGGCATCGCGATCATGAATAATTACTGGCTTATTGTGTTTAATCGCCATATCAATATGTGCCCGAAAAGAAATGTGTTGAGCTTCTGCTTGATTTTTTTCAGTTCGATAATAATCAAGACCGGTTTCACCTATTCCACGCACTTGCGGTAGCGCTGCTAAAAGATCGATTTCAATTAATGAATTAGTTAAATCAGGATCGTGTGCGGCGGCATTTGGATGTAAGGCCACTGTTGCAAAAACTTCAGGCCATTTGGCCGCTGTATCTGCTGCCCATTGTGAACTTGTGACATCACAACCGACCTGAATTACTTTTGTAACACCGACTTTGGCTGCGTTTGCTAGGGCTTCCCCAACATCAGGCAAAATATGTTCGTCATCAAATGAAACATCCATGTGACAGTGAGTATCAACAACTGGATGAGCAAGTGCTGGAACATTAAACGGTTTAGTCACAAGTCAACGTTACTTGGTAGTCCGATACCCTAGTGATCTAACCAATTTTTTAAAAGGTGTCTTAATTGTTAAAGCGGATGACTGGCCTTGATGGCCTACGTGGCATCGCAGTTTTAGCGGTAATTCTTTATCACGCCGAATTTGCATTTATCCCTGGTGGTTTTCTTGGGGTAGATATTTTCTTTGTACTTTCTGGCTTCCTAATCACTTCAATTTTGATTGACGAAATAAGTTTGACTGGAACCGTCGATCGTGCCGCTTTTTATATAAGGCGAATCCGACGTCTTATGCCCGCATTGTTCTTACTATTAATTTTCACAATTATTGTTACCGGTTTGTGGGCAACTGATGCCGCCTACCAGGTGCGCCGTGATTTACCTTGGGCGCTTAGCTTTGTTTTGAACTGGTCTTACATATTTTTTGATGAGTCCTACTTTATAAATATTGGTCGACCACCACTTTTGCAACATTTATGGTCGCTTGCGATCGAAGAACAGTTTTATGTAATCTGGCCAATTTTCTTGATCTTGCTCAGTAAAACAAAACTTGGTTTACGCGGTATGCGAATTTCAATATTTAGTCTGGCTACTATCGGAGCACTTAGTGCAACTGCATGGATGGCTTACCTTTCTATTAAGAACGGTTTTCCAACACCAAATGATCCGAGTCGAGTTTATTTCGGTACTGATACACACAGTATGGGTCTCTTAGTTGGTTGCGCTACGGCAGCAATTTGGGATCGAAATAAGTTACGACCGCAACTAACTCCAGACCGCCGAAACTTTCTAAATATTCTTGGCTTTATTGCACTCGGGATACTTACAACTTTCTTATTTACATTTACCGAATTGAACTCGAATTTATATACTTTTGGATTCTTACTCGTTTCGCTAACTACTGCGTTCCTTATTTATGTGGTCGCTCATCCTGGATTAAGGCTCGGTTACTTTTTAACTTTCCGACCACTTGTTTGGCTCGGCGACCGCTCATACGGTATTTATATTTGGCACTGGCCAATTTATATGTTGCTTAGGCCAGGTATCGATGTTAGTTGGCCAGATGAAGTAACTGCGTTTGTACGAATTTTTTCGGTTTTAGTTATTTCAGATCTGTCATATCGGTTTGTTGAATTACCAATACGTCGCGGTGAACTTGGTCAACTAATTAACCGGTGGCGAAATATTGGTATCCCGAAACCAACAAGTTTTCAGATAATTGGTTTAGTAACTGCCAGCGCAGTTTTAATCAGCTCACTAATTGGACTTTATCGAGCACCAGTTCCAAATGAACAAAGCGTGCTTGGTTTAGGTGGCATAACAGCAGTTGATGAGGATCCGACTCTGGCTCCAGCTGATCCAGCTGTAACACCGCTTCCAGTTATTTCGATTCCACCAGATTCGGATGCGCCAGAACCAACAAGTTCACAAATTAAGACTGCACAGAACTCGTTAGTGGTATTTGGTGACTCTGTTGTCCTATCAGGTATAGATCAACTAAAAGATGCTTTGGGTGAAGTATCAATTGATGCGGAAATCGGACGTCAGCCAAGTGAAATCGCTGAACGTATAGAACTGCGCCGAAAAGAACAGCGACTAGGCAACGACATTGTGATCCACATGGGTACTAATGGCCCAATTGCCCGAAAAGATCTTGAACCGATTTTGCAAGAGTTAGCTGACCGGCGTCGGGTTGTAATTGTGAACGTTAAAGTTCCACGTAAGTGGATGTCAGCAAGTAACAAAATGATTAATGAATTAGTTCCGCTATATTCAAACGTTCGGTTAGCGGACTGGGCTACTACGGCTAAAGGTCGGCGCGGATACTTTGCCCCCGACGGCGTGCATTTAACTCGGACTGGAGCGAGAGCTTTTGCCGCGCTAATTGATGAAACGCTCGCTGCGCCTTAAATAGTTTCTGGTTCTTCAATTCTTGGGAACATAGTTTCGCCTTTAGTAATTGTTACGCCAGCTTTAAGTTGTCCCCAACGACCAACTTCATTTAGTGACTGTACTAAGCCAGATTCAACAGCACCGATTTGTGACCATAGTAAATCCATCGACTTTGGCATAATCGGCTGATACAGCACGGCAATTGCCCGTAGTGCTTCGCAAATTGTGTAAAGAATTGTGCCAAGTCGCTCATTATTCTTTTCGTCTTTAGCTACAACCCAAGGTTCTTGCTCAGTGACATACAAATTAACAGCGTCAATAAAGTCTTTAACTGAGACGATCCCTGTTTGAAAATCAAATTCTCGAATGGCTTTATCTGTTGTAGCTACGGTTTTTTCAAGTAGCTCAACGATTAGTGTTTCGGCAGGTGTGTGTGCTCCAGCTGCTGGCAACTTGCCGTCAAAGTACTTACCAACCATTGCTTGAACCCGACTGGCTAAGTTGCCTAAACCATTAGCAAGTTCCGAGGTGTAACGCGCATGTAAATCTTCCCAAGAGAATGAGCGATCCTGGCCAAAAATTATGGCTCGCATGAAGTAGTAACGGAATGCATCGCTACCTATTAAATTCACAATACTTTCTGGTGAAATACCAGTTAGTTTGCTCTTGCTCATCTTCTCGCCACCGACAAGTAACCAGCCGTGCGCAAAAACACAACCTGGTAAATCTAAACTTCCGGCCATCAACATTGCTGGCCAAATAACTGCGTGGAAGCGCAAAATATCTTTACCAACTAAATGCACGTCGGCCGGCCAAGTGTCTTCAAACTTTTGACCCCCCGCCGATGTTGGATCATCCCCTAAACCAACAGCGGTTGCATAATTCAATAGCGCATCAAACCAAACGTAAACAACTTGTGAATCATCCCAAGGAACTTTAATTCCCCAGTCAAAAGTTGAACGCGAGATAGATAAATCTTGTAATCCAGAACGAAGAAATGACATTACTTCGTTATAAGCAGATTCTGGACGAATCGCCTTTGGATTTTTCTCGTAATGTGAAATTAGCCGTTCAGTAAACGCAGAAAGTTTAAAAAACCAGTTTGTCTCACTAACTAATTCGACTGGCTTTGAATGGATCGGGCACAACTGAGTATCGCCTTCACCACTTAGTAAATCCCCAGGTAATTTAAACTCTTCACAACCGACGCAATAAGGGCCCTCATAAGAACCCTCATAAATGAAACCTAGATCTTTTAACTTTGTTAAGAATGTTTGTACTCGAGTTGTGTGTCGATCCTGGGTGGTTCGAATGAAATCATCATTTGCTGCATCAATAGTTTGTAGTACCGGTAACCATGCATCACGGACTAAATTATCTGCCCAAGTTTGTGGCGCCACATTATTAGCTTGGGCCGTACGTAAGACTTTTTGCCCGTGTTCATCAGTACCCGTTAAAAACCAAACTTTTTCGCCAGCAAGTCTGTGCCAGCGGGTCATCACATCACCAGCAACAGTGGTGTACGCATGGCCAATATGTGGAGCATCATTTACGTAATAAATCGGCGTAGTTAAATAGAACGCCTTATCGCTTTTAGATGCCATAACCGAAATTCTATTGGAAAATTTAGTGACTATTGTCTGGCGGCAAGGACTGCATCGTAGACATCGCGCTTAGGTACCCTAAGTTCTTTAGCTACCTCAGCAATTGCATCGCGCTGTGAAATACCTAATTGAACTCGAGTATCAACTAAGGCAACCCAATCAGTGGCAGTTGTTGCGGCGATCGGACTTGCGCCAGCGACAACTAAAGTAATCTCACCCAAGATTTCACGATCTGCCCAAGTGATTAATTCAACAAAACTTCCTCGAACAATTTCCTCGTATGTTTTCGTTAATTCACGGCAAATCACTGCTTGCCGATCTTGGCCAAAAACTTCAGCAAAATCTTGTAGTGATTCAACTAACCGGTGTGGCGCTTCGAAGAAAACCATCGTTCGTTGATCGTCGGCTAACTGATCTAAAAAGTTTTTCCGCTCACCAGACTTGCGAGGTAGAAAACCTTCGAAACTAAAACGATCTACGGCTAGTCCGCTGATCGCTAATGCAGTTAATACGGCGGAAGGTCCAGGGATAACTGAAACCTTAATTCCACGAGCGATTGCTTCTTGCACGATTCGATATCCAGGATCA
>CAJBBC010000153.1 GCA_903951185.1 uncultured Actinomycetes bacterium | reverse complement strand
TGATTGACTCAAGAACAGTCGGCATCGGGCTCACCTTCAAAGCTAGAACTTTTAGTTAGGATTTTTTACCAAATCCAAGTGAAGCCAAAACTTTGCCGGCGATTAAGCCAACCCCAATTAAAACCACGCCAGCCCAAAAAACAAATTCATTGGCCAGGATCACGCCAATACTTGAAACAACTGAAGCAACCATCACAATAATTGAAAGTGTCCAGGCGGCCACAGTATGACCATGATGGCCGTGTTCATTTTGGCCGTGTTCACTACGGGTGTGACCTTCGTGACTCGGTGTTTGTGACATTACGCTCCTTGGGCGGAAGTATTTAAAAGTAAGTTTAACTTGTGCCTGGCGTTATTCCGCCAGCACTCCCAGATTCGGAAACTGAAATAGTCGGATCAATCCCAGAATCTAATGCCTGCCACGGAGTAAGTGTGCTCAATCCAGTTGGTGCGTCATAGTTAGACCGTTTTTTTGCTGAGTCAAAATTACGGATTGTGAACAAAACGCCAATTATCGTTATTCCGACTGCCGGCAAAATCAACGTCTGCCCAATAACGTTTGCGGAAAGTTCGTACTGTAATCCAGTTCGACCAACTTTATTGCTAATTAATAATTCAGTGTAAGCGACGTAATTTCTAGTTAGCGCTATCGCTAGGTAAACCATGGTTGCGCCAACTAGTGAAATTGCCAAGCCAACTAAGCGTTGAAAAATACCTCGGGCGGCTATTAAGCCAAATACTCCAGCAAATGGCACAACATTAAGCGCTGAAATTATTGGCTCAAGTTCTCGACTTGAAAAATTATATTGCAAATTTGGTAGATCAGCTTCAGTCAAATTCACGGTCACCCAAGTTTGTCCCGAGATAACCAAAACAATTGTGGCGCAAATTGCCAAAGTGAATAAATACGCGCGATAAGTACTAGCCATTAATTAATCGAGTCACTGGTGTTTGTTTTATTCGCAGAAAGAGTGTTTGCAATAGCAACTGCTTTTAAGACTGCAGCTGCTTTTGCTTGGCATTCTGCATCTTCAAGAGCCGGTACTGAATCAGCGACCACACCAGCGCCAGCTTGAACATAAGCTTTGCCTGATTTAATTACTGCGCTTCGAATTGCAATAGCAGTGTCAACATTTCCAGCGAAGTCAAAATAACCAACACAACCACCGTAAAAACCACGACGGCTTGGTTCTAATTGTTCAATTATTTTCATTGCCATCGGTTTAGGTGCACCAGAAAGTGTGCCGGCTGGGAAAGTAGCACCTAGTAAATCAACACCATTAACCTCTGGCGAAATATCCCCAGTAACTGTTGAAACTATATGCATAACGTGGCTGTATTTTTCGATCGCCATAAATTCGGCAACATCAACTGTGCCAGGTAAACAAACTCGACCTAAATCATTTCGACCTAAGTCAACGAGCATTAAATGTTCAGCTCGCTCTTTAGTGTCTGCCAATAACTCAATAGCTAACTGCTCATCTTGGGCATCTGTCTCACCGCGTGGTCTGGTGCCAGCGATTGGATGCAGCAGGGCTTTACCATCTGTTAATTTCACTAATGCTTCTGGACTAGAGCCAACTAAGTCGAATGCAACTTTTGAACTTAGTGGCTCCCCTGGTGCAGTGATTTCTGGAATTCTAAATAAAAACATGTAAGGGCTCGGATTCGAAGTTCTAAGTATCCGATAAACATCAAGTGCTGATGCAGTGCAAGGTGTGGAGAATCTTTGCGATAAAACAATTTGAAATGCATCTCCAGCACGAATATGTTCCTTAGCCACCTCAACAGCCTGTTGATAATCAGCACTTAGCGTTTCATTTGTGACTACCGGTTGCGCATTTTGATCAAAGGAAGAAACACTGGAATTAAGTGGACTCGTTAAGGCAAGTTCCATTTCAGCTAAGCGATTTACCGCATCTTGCCAGGCAACTTCAACACGCTCTGGTGAGTTATCGTAATTAATCGCATTAGCGATTAGCGTGACTGAACCGTCTTTATGGTCTAAGACGGCTAAATCAGTTGAAATCAACATCGCAAGTTCAGGTAAATTCAAAACCTCGCTTGCAAGTGTTGGTATTTTTTCAAAACGTCGAACTATGTCGTAACCCAAGTAGCCAACTACCCCACCAGTAAGCGGCGGAAGCTGCGTCGAACTAACACCAATATTTACATCGGGAGTATGCAGTATTTCTAAAGTGGAACGAAGTGCCGAGATTGGATCACCTGAAATAGGTAAACCAGTTGGAACTTTTCCGCTCCAATGTGCCTGTCCATTTTGCTCAGAAAGCATCGCCGAACTATTCACGCCGATAAACGAATATCTTGACCAAGCAACACCATGTTCAGCTGACTCTAATAAGAATGTGCCAGCACGTTCTTTCGCTAATTTGCGATATAAATTTAAAGCCGTTTCGCCATCGGCAAGTAATCGACGTACGACTGGGATAACTCGGCGATTTTGAGCGAGTTGTTTAAATTTTTCTAAATCAGGAACAGTCATCTAAATACCAAGTTTACTATTTGAACTGTTCACTGTTTGCACTGTTCACTGTTTGCACTTGGCACTGCTTCTTCGCCAGCGACTGCTAAAGCTTCTTCTAGCGTAAAGGCGCCTGCATATAGCGCTTGGCCAATGATCGCTCCCTCTATGCCACGGCTAACCATATTTCGTAATGTTTCAAGATCGGCGAGATTTGCAACTCCACCGCTAGCAATAACTGGGTTACTTGTTTTCGCGCAAATCTTTTCGAGTAACTCAAAATTAGGTCCACTAAGTGCACCATCAGTGTCGATGTCGGTAACCACATACCGAGCGCACCCAAATTGCTCTAATGTCGCTAACACTTCCCAGAGATTGCCAACTATTTCTTTTGTGCCACGTGCGACTAATAAATCTGCTTGGATATCTAGCCCGATAGTTAAGGTGTTTCCATATTCGGCGACAGCGCTTTCTACCCAAGGTAGATCAAGTAAAGCCGCAGTACTTAAATTGAATCGGGTGGCCCCAGTGGTAATTGCATTCGACAGTGTTTGGCTATCTTTAATTCCGCCTGATAGTTGGAAATTTGTATGTACGTTTTTTACTACTTGAGTAAGTAACGACAAATTTGTGCCAACTCCATATGCCTGATCCAAATCGACTAAATGAATCCAACTTGCACCAGCATCAACAAGATTTTGTGCTTGCGCTTCTGGTTCACCGTAAGTAGTTTCACTTGCCAGATCGCCTTTTACTAAGCGAACTGATTGGCCATGGGCAATATCAACCGCTGGTAAAAGTAATAATGAATTCATCTTGATTCAATTCTAGTAAGAATTTCACCGGTAATTAGCGCCTAGTATTTCTTACATGAGTACCCCAGCGACCAAATTACTAAACCAGTTTGGTGTGCCTTACATAGTTCATGAGTATCAACATGATCCGTCGGCAACTTCTTATGGCCTTGAAGCCGCTGACAAACTTGGCTATCCATACGAACAAGTTTTTAAAACTTTAGTTGTGCAAATAGATGAAGGCTTTGCTGTGGCAATTGTGCCGGTTAATCGCCAAGTTAATTTAAAGTCAGTCGCAAAAACTGTTGGCAGTAAGAAAGCTCTATTGGCTAAGCCAGAAGTTGCAAGTCGACTCACTGGATATGTAGTTGGTGGGATAAGTCCAGTTGGTCAGAAGAAATTACTTCCCACAGTTATTGATGAGCAGGCACAACTACAGGATTCAATTCTGGTCAGTGGCGGCAAACGTGGTTTCGATATTGAAATTAATCCAGTAGATCTTGCTCAAATAGTTAAAGCTATTTTTGCCCCAATAGCTGACTAGTTAGCTAAACCTCAAACTTTTGTTGGCGCTTCTAAACAACCTGGACCAAGCAGTGCTTTTAAATCTGCAAATAATGAAGGTGTCGGATTAACTCTTAATTTGTCATCGGTTTTAAGTGAGATTAGGGATTCATCTCTAATCAAAGTCAAGTGAACTTCAGTTGTACCTTGATGGCTGATCAGAATATTTCTAAGTGAATCCATAACTGAAGGATTAATTCGACTTTCGGGGATGAATAACTTAACTGGACCAGATTGGGCACCAGCGATATCTGGCATATTTATTTCTAGGGCAGCCACTCTTGGCGCTTCATCATCACGCTTATCAATTCGTACTTTGATCAACACAATGGCATCTTCAATTAAGAGATGGCCAATTTGATTGAACATTTTTGGCCAAACCAAAATCTCCGTAACACCTTCAAGATCTTCAAGAGCTACTATCGCCCATCGTTCACCTGAACGTTTTGTTGTCTTCATTTGAATCTCAGTAATTAAACCGCCAAGTGTTGCAATTGATCCATCATTTGCCTCACGAACTCCAGAGATTGGCATTGAAGTATTTATCGCTAACACATGCTCTAAACCAAAGAGTGGGTGGTCACTAACGTAAAGGCCGAGCATGTCACGTTCTTGAGCAAGTAAAAACTTTTTATCCCACTCATCTAAACCAATATTTATTTCAATGCCGCCCATACTTGGACTGTTATCTGAACCACCACTGCCAAATAAATCAAACTGACCAATCGCCTCTTGCTTCTTGGTATCTAGTACAGCGTCAACAGCTTCTAAGTGAATTGCAGTTAAACCTTTTCGAGTGTGACCTAATGAATCAAAAGCTCCAGCTTTGATAAGAGATTCAACAACTCGCTTATTACAAACTTGGATATCTACTTTTGCCAAGAAATCGCTAAATGAAACATATTTGCCTTTTGCAATTCGGGTGGCTTTAAGCGATTCAACGACATTCACTCCGACATTGCGAATCGCGGATAAACCGAATCGAATGTCCTCACCGATTGCCGCAAAATCCACATCCGATTCATTGACATCAGGTGGCAGTACTTTAATCCCCATCCGTCGGCACTCATTTAGATAAACAGCTGACTTATCTTTATCGTCTTTAACGCTGGATAATAATGCGGCCATGTACTCAGCTGGATAGTTTGCTTTCAAGTATGCGGTCCAAAATGAAACTAAACCGTAACCCGCGCTATGTGCTCGGTTAAATGCATAGTCCGAGAATGGAACTAATTTGTCCCACAAAGTACTAATTGAGTCATCGGAGTAGCCGCGCTCTTTCATACCTTGCGCAAACGGCTTATATTCTTTTTCAAGAATTTCAGCTTTCTTCTTGCCCATTGCTCGACGTAATAAATCTGCTTGGCCCAGGGTGTAGCCGGCTAATTTTTGGGCAATCGCCATAACTTGTTCTTGATAAACAATTAAGCCGTAAGTATCGCCAAGTATTGAATCAAGCGCTTCAGTTAGTTCAAGATGTAGCGGAACTTGCACTTTACGTTTGTTTTTGTAGTCCGCATAGTCATTATGCGCATTTGCACCCATCGGGCCTGGTCGATACAGCGCAATAACAGCTGAAATATCTTCAAATGAATCTGGCACTAGTGAACGCAGAAGCGAACGCATTGGCCCACCGTCTAATTGAAAAACTCCTAAAGTGTCACCGCGGGAAAGTAATTCAAAAGTTTTAGTATCAGCAAGCGGTAAGTCTTCTAAAACGACAGTTTCGCCGCGGTTAGCTTTTATATTGTCCAAAGTGTCATCAAGAACAGTTAAGTTACGCAGACCCAAGAAATCCATTTTTAGTAGGCCAAGTGCTTCGCAAGCACCCATATCAAATTGCGTAATTACAGCGCCATCTTGTTCGCGCCGCCAGACCGGAATCACGTCGATTAGTGGTTCGCGACAAAGGATTACTCCAGCAGCATGGACACCAGGTTGGCGCTTAAGCCCTTCAATACCGCGAGCTGTGTCAACAATTTTTCGAATGTCCGCATCATCTTCATAGAGTTCGCGGATTTCACTTGCTTCGTTATAGCGAGAATTTTCTGGATCAAAAACTCCAGCAAGTGATAAATCTTTACCCATAATTGCCGGTGGCATTACTTTAGTAACTTTGTCGCCAAGTGCATACGGGAAACCTAGTGCCCGAGTTGCATCTTTAACTGCAGCTTTCGCTTTAATCGTTCCGTAAGTGACAATTTGCGCAACGCGTTCTTCGCCATATTTTCGCGTGGCATAGCGAATCATTTCCGAACGTCTGCGCTCATCGAAGTCAATATCTATATCCGGCATAGAAATACGTTCTGGATTTAAGAATCTCTCAAAAAGTAGCCCGTGTTTAATCGGATCGAGTTCAGTAATTCCAAGTGCCCAGGCGATAACAGCGCCAGCGGCAGATCCTCGACCAGGTCCTACGCGAATACCTTCTTCACGCGCGTGCCGACATAAGTCGGCAACCACTAAGAAGTAACCCGGGAATCCCATTTGCTCAACAACTTGTAATTCGAATTTCGCGCGCTCAATATGTTCAGCTGGAATAGTTCCATTTCCAAATCGCTTGGCAAGTCCGAGCATTACCTCTTTACCGAGCCAGGTATCTTGCGTTTCACCAGCTGGAACTGGGAAGTTAGGCAGTAAATCTTGACCTTCAGTGAAATCAACGTTGCAGCGCTCAGCGATTAACAAAGTATTGTCACAAGCTTCTGGAAGTTCACGCCAAAGTTCGCGCATCTCGGCCGCTGATTTTAAGTAAAAGTCTTGGGAGTCGAATTTAAATCGCTTTGGATCATCCATTGTGGTGCGCGTGCCAATACAAAGTAAAACTTCGTGCATTAGTGCATCTTCTGGATAGACATAATGTGAATCGTTTGTGGCGACCAGCGGAAGATTTAATTCTTTTGAAATTTTAATTAAATCTGCGCGAGTTTGGCGTTCGATGCCGATTCCATGATCCATCAATTCAACAAAGTAATTTCCGGCGCCAAGGATGTCGCGCATAGTGCCCGCAGTTTCAATCGCTTTTTTGTAATTGCCGGCTTGTAACCACCGGTTAACTTCGCCGGATGGACAGCCAGTTGTCCCAATTAAACCTTTGCCATAAGTAGCAAGCAGTTCGGCATCAAATCGCGGTTGGTAATAATAGCCTTCGAGGCTGGCCAAACTCGATAGCCGAAATAAATTATGTAATCCGACATTGTTCTCAGACCAAAGTGTCATGTGGGTGTAGTTGTAGCGACCACGTCCAGCACTATCACTTGAAGTGTCATCTAAACTGGCTGAACCAAAGTCAAAAGGTGATCTTTCTTTGCGACCTTGTGGAGCGTAGTAACCCTCGATGCCAATAATTGGCTTTACGTTGGTGGCACTTCCCTTTTTCCAAAATTCAAATGCGCCAAAAAGATTTCCATGATCGGTCATAGCTACAGCTGGCTGACCTAGCTCACCGGCTTTTTCAAAAAGATTATCTAGTCGAGAAGCGCCATCAAGCATTGAATACTCGGTATGCACATGTAGATGTACAAACGAGTCGTTACTCACGAGCGGCCTCAGACTTCCAGATTCAAAAAACGTTAAGGGTGATTAGCTATTTCGCCTGGGAAGTTAGGCGGATTACCGACCCGTACGGGTGGGGCACTCCAATAGGTTACCTAACTGCTGGGACAAGTTAGGCGGTGACTTGCCTAATTAAAATTTAGAGGCTGCTGGCCAGATCTAAAGCGCGAGTTAATTCCGGTGCATACGGGCTAGTGAATGAAATGTATTCCCCATTACCTGGGTGGGTGAAACCTAATTTCACTGCATGTAGCCATTGTCGGTCGAGTTTTAGCTTTGCGGCCAAAGTTGGGTCAGCACCATAAGTTAAGTCGCCACAACAAGGATGGCGTAAGGCGGACATATGTACTCGAATTTGATGTGTACGACCAGTTTCCAAATGCACAGCAAGTAAGGATGCATAAGCAAAAGATTCCAAAGTGTCATAGTGCGTAATACTTGGCCGACCATCTGAAATTACGGCAAATCTGTACGAGCTATTTGGATGGCGATCTATTGGTGCATCAATCGTTCCACTACTTGGATCTAACCGTCCTTGAATCAAAGTGTGATACAACTTTTCAACAGTTCTATCTCGAAACTGATCTTTAATACTTAAATAGGCGCGCTCTGATTTAGCAACCACCATTAATCCACTTGTCCCAACATCTAAGCGATGCACAATACCTTTACGTTCATCTGGACCGTGTGAAGTAAGGACATGGCCCATCTTCACCAGTGATCCAGTGACTGTCGGCCCGCTCCAACCTTGACTTGGATGAGCGGCCACCCCTGCGGGTTTGTCGACAACAACTACGTCGTCATCGGAATAAACAATGGGTAACTCTACATATGGCTCGTTATCAGCTAGATCAGGATCTGGTAAATCAATTTCCAAGACATCAGCAAAATTTAAGCGAGCACTTTTCAAGGCAACTTTGTTATTAACTGTGACGCGCTTTTCATCAATGTATTGAGCACATACTGCTCGAGATAATCCAGTTAACCTGGCTAATGAAACGTCGCAGCGTTCACCGCTTAATTCTTCTGGAACTGGCCAGGTGCGAATCATTTTGTTTCCTGGTTAAATTCAATACCTCGAATAGACAAAATAACTATTGCAATTGCACTAAGTACTACTGCACTGTCGGCAACATTAAATAGTGGGTAATTTGGCAGCGTAATGAAATCAACCACGTGACCCCGAAATACACCAGGTGATCTAAAAATTCGGTCAACTAAATTTCCAACAGCACCACCCAAGAATCCGCCAGCAGCGATCGCCCATACTCGATGAGTAACGGTTGATGATTGATAAACAATAAATGCACTGACACAGATAGCGAAAATTGTAAAAACTATTGTCATATTTGTGCCCATCGAAAAAGACGCACCAGGATTTCGGACTAAACCAAACTTAAGGAAATTACCAAGGACTTGCACACTTGGTTCACCTTCTAATTGGCGCACGGCAATCCACTTAGTGATTTGATCAAAAGCCACAACCGATAAGGCAACTTTATATATGAGTGAGCGGTACACGTTTCAAATCAGCAGTACTTATCAGCAGCACTTAGCTGCGGTCTTCGCGTTCACGGCAAGGCATACAAAGTGTTGCACGTGGATTAGCTTCAATTAAGCGAAGTTTGCCAATCGGCTTGCCACAGTTTTCACAGAAACCGTATGTACCAGCTTCAATGCGCTCAAGTGCGTGATATGACTGGTCCAATAAATCTTTCTTATTTGAAAGAATTGAAATTTCATGTTCGCGTTCGAAAGTTTTTGCACCGGCATCTGCTTGGTCGTCACCAGCGCCTTCACCACTTTCCATAATCAAACTATGGAAGCGCTCTTCCTCTTGTTTAATTTCTTTTTCAAGTTCAGCAACTTCTTTTTGTAAAGTTTTACGAACTGTATTTAATTCTGTTTTAGTCCACTTTGATTCATCTTCAACGACAACTGGGCGCTTAGGTGCAGCTTTCTTACCAGGAATTGCTTTGCGCACAGTTGGGATCGCAACTCCACCAATTGGGTTTATTACCTGTACTGGTGGAACTACTGGAACGATTACTTTAACTGGCTTTGGTGGCTTCGGCGGTTTAACTGGCTTTGGTGGCTTAACTGGTTTTACTTTTTTAGCTGGAATTTTTTTGGCCGGAGTTTTCTTAGCAGGTGCTTTCTTGGCAGGTGCTTTTTTAGCTGGCGACTTCTTCGCAGGAGCAGCTTTCTTCACCGGGGCTTTTTTGGCAGGCGCTTTTTTAGCAGGAGCGGCTTTCTTCGCCGGGGCACCTTTAGCGGAAGCAACTTTTTTAGCTGGTGCAGCTTTCTTAGCTGTGGCCATTTGGGAAACTCCTAATCCAGTTCAATGCGTTACGGTCTCTAGACTTTACCTAATAACTAAGACCAGAACCTAAAGGGCTAGCCGTTTAACGGGTTTTATTGCCAAGTCTTTTGAAAAATAAGTGGAAATAGCCCAAGATGCCGACATTTAGCGCGATACAAAACTGGGTCCATTTAATTAGTAAACTCTGGAGAGTTCAGTAAAGATTTTGACCTGGAACAGGTTGATCAGAACAACTAATTCAAGCGAGCCAGGGTTGGTGTGAGCCTGGTAATTAGCCTGATTGATATCACCCAGCGAGTCTGATCGAACTAAAACTAAGTGGATTACCAATTTGGTAATCAACGAGGGTGGTACCGCGGGCTTGCTCGTCCCTTATTAACTCCGTTTCAAAATTGATTGCGAATCAAAAGAGATGTTAGTAGGGACTGTATGAGCTACCGGGATGTGCCGGCAAAAATTGATCTGCCAGTAATGGAAAAAGATATTTTATCTTTTTGGGCAGATCAGGATATTTTTCATAAGTCACTAGAGCGCACACAAGATGGCCCGCTTTGGGTTTTCTTTGAAGGTCCACCGACAGCTAATGGCATGCCTGGCACTCATCACGTTGAAGCCCGAGTATTCAAAGATATTTTTCCGCGCTATCGCACGATGAAAGGTTTTAATGTCCCGCGTAAAGCGGGCTGGGATTGCCACGGGTTGCCAGTTGAACTAGCTGTCGAAAAAGAACTTGGCTTTAATGGCAAACAAGATATTGAGAAGTATGGAATCGCTCAATTTAACGATAAGTGCCGAGAGTCAGTACATAAATATGTAGGCGCATTTGGTGACATGACAACTCGAATGGGTTATTGGGTTGATATGGATCAGGCGTACTGGACAATGGATGAAAAATACATCGACAGTGTTTGGTGGAGCTTAAAGAAAATTTTTGATAAAGGTTTACTTGTCCAAGATCATCGAGTTTCACCATACTGCCCAAGATGTGGCACTGGCTTATCAGACCACGAACTAGCTCAAGGTTATGAAGATGTAGTCGATGCTTCGGTTTATGTCCGCTTCCCAATCACAACTGGAAACTTACCGGAAAAATATAAAGGTATTTCATTTTTAGTCTGGACAACTACTCCATGGACTTTAATTTCAAATACCGCCGCAGCTGTTAACCCTGAAGTTGATTACGTTGTCGCTAAAGATGTTAATGGTGAATTTTTTGTTTTAGCTGATGCCCTTGCGCAAAAAGTTCTTGGCGAAGATGTTCAAATACTTGAAACTTTCACTGGCAAATCTTTAGAAGGAACTGGTTACCAGCGGCCGTTTGAGTGGGTTGAATTCCCTGCTGATTCTGGACCGGTAAATACGATTCTGTTAGCCAGCTACGTTACAACTCAAGACGGTACGGGTATTGTGCATCAGTCGCCAGCTTTTGGTGCTGAGGATTTATTGGTCTGTAAAGCATATGGTCTGCCGCTAGTGAATCCAGTTCGACCTGATGGAACTTTTGAATTAGAAATACCAGAAGTCGGCGGTGTATTTTTCAAAACAGCTGATGCACGATTGGTGGAGATCTTAAAAGAGCGTGGATTGCTATTCCGCCACTTGCCTTATGAACACTCATACCCACATTGCTGGCGCTGTCACACGGCATTGATTTACTATGCGCAACCTTCTTGGTATATCCGAACAACTGAAATTAAAGATCAATTAATTGCTCAAAATGAAAAAACTAATTGGTTTCCAGAAACTATCAAGAATGGTCGCTTTGGCGATTGGTTGAATAACAATGTCGACTGGGCACTTTCGCGTAATCGTTATTGGGGTACGCCCTTACCTATTTGGCGCTGTGAAAACGATCATTTAACTTGCGTTGGTGGTCGCGGAGAACTTGCAACTTTAGCTGGTGATGCTGCCCTAACCGTAGATCCACATCGGCCATATGTTGATGACGTAACTTTTGCGTGTCCGCAGTGCCAAAGCACAGCAACTCGAGTACCTGAAGTAATTGACTGCTGGTTTGACTCTGGTGCGATGCCATTTGCTCAACATGGTTATCCAGAAAACAATAAAGAGTTTTTTGAGAAAAGTTATCCGGCAGATTTCATTTGTGAGGCGATTGACCAGACCCGTGGTTGGTTCTACACATTGATGGCGATTGGAACACTAGTCTTCGATCAAAGTTCTTATAAGAATGTCCTTTGTCTCGGTCATATCTTGGATGAAGACGGCCGCAAGATGAGTAAACATCTGGGTAATGTGCTTGAACCGATTCAATTAATGGACGAACACGGTGCTGATGCACTGCGTTGGTTCATGTTAGTTAGCGGTTCGCCTTGGCAAGCTCGTCGCGTTGGACATAACACTATTGCTGAAGTTGTTCGTAAGACTTTGTTAACTTACTGGAATACAGTTGCCTTCCAAAGTTTGTATGCCCGAGCCGGTGATTGGGATCCAGCAACGGCCGAGTTAACAAACTTAACAGACTTAGATCAGTGGGCAGTTAATCAAGCAACTCGACTTGCACGTGATGTCGACCAGGCACTGGAACAGTTTGATACCCAGCGTGCTGGCAAATTTATTGCTGAATACGTTGATGACTTATCAAACTGGTACGTCCGTCGTTCGCGTCGACGTTTTTGGGATGCTGATCCAGCAGCCTTAAGTACGTTACATCATTGCCTTAAAGTCGTTACTCAAGTAATGGCTCCGTTTACTCCATTTATTACTGAGCGGGTTTGGCAAGATTTATTCGCCGGTAACGACGCACAGTCAGTGCATTTAATGCAGTGGCCAGCTTGGACTGACCTGGACATTAATGATGAACTTCGGGATCAAGTTGAACTCACTCGACGTATTGTTGAATTAGGGCGAGCTGCTCGAGCTAATTCAGGAGTAAAAACACGTCAACCACTTCAACGCGCTTTAGTTGCGGCGGCTGGTTGGGCTGATTTGCCAGAAAGTTTGCAAGCGCAAATTCGTGAAGAAGTGAATGTTTTGGAACTCGATAGCCTGGCAGCCACTCAAGAACTTGTTGATGTGACTATCAAAGCGAATTTCAAAACGCTCGGTGCGCGGTTTGGTAAACAAACACCTGATGTAGCAAATGCAATTGCACAAAGTGATGCTCGAGATATTGTTAATCAACTCAAAACTGGCAGTGCCAAAGTTAAAGTTGGCAAGAATACTGAAAGTATTACTAGCCAGGATGTGATTATTACTGAAGTGCCACGAGCTGGTTGGACAGTTGCTTCAGAAAGTGGCGAATCTCTTGCCCTTGATTTAGCCCTATCCCCTGAGCTAATCGCCCAAGGAATTGCCCGAGACATAACACGCTTAATTCAAGATGGTCGAAAATCATCCGGTTTTGAGATTAGCGATCGCATTGCAGTGACTTGGTCAGCAACGAATCCAGAGACTCAAGCCGCTCTTGAAGTACATGGCCAAGCAATTGCTAACGAAGTACTGGCAACAAGTTGGGTTTCCGGGTTAGTTCAAGTGGAAACTGTTTCAGATCAAGAACTTGGGTTTAGTTGTAATTTAACTAAAGCGAACTAGTTGCTAATAAATTAAAAATGGGACCCAGTCGGGTCCCATTTTTAATTCTTACTTAAGTTTTAGAAACTTATTAACCTTCGACTTGGCGGTCGCCACCAAGATTTTTAGTTTCAAGTTCACGTAATTGACCCTCTAAGTAACTACGTAGACGACTGCGGTACTCGCGTTCGTAGGCGCGTAATTCTTCAACGCGTCGTTCCATCGCAGCTTTTTGAGCGTCAAAGTCACGAGACATGATGGCGATGTTAGCTTTTGTTTCAGTCATCATCTTAAGAACTTCAGACTCAGTACTATTGCGAAGATTGTCAGATTCAATCCGAGCATTAGCTACAGCTTCATCAGCAGTACGTTGGGCAAGTTCAAGTAAGCGAACTGATGCTGAACTAGCTTCACCTAATTCCATCGGCGGCGCAGCATTTTTAAGTTCTTCATTTTCTTTAGCAAGCTTTTCATTTGTTTCAGTTAATTGCGCAAGTGATTTGTTTAGTTGTTCAATTTGACTTGCGAAATTGCCTTGGCCAGAAGCTGCATTTGCTAGTTCTTGGCGAGCAGTTGCTAATTCACTTTGTGCAGCAGTTAATTTGGCACGCAGTTCATCAGCTTGGCCGTTATCCGAGCCGTTTGCCGCTAACTCTTGATTTTCTGAGCGAGCTGTTTCAAGTTCATTTTTTAACCGGCTATTTTCGCTATTAAGTTTTGAAATTTCTTCGCGGATAGACGCAGGTACTTCACCTTTTGCGGTTGCGCGCAGGTCCTGTGCTTCACGGGTTAACTCAGTAAGAGCTTCGGCAACTTGATCAAGGAAATCATCAACTTCATCAAGGTCGTAACCTTCTTTGAAGCGTGAAGTGGTGAATTGTTTATTATTCACATCTTCTGGCGTAACTGCCATTTTGGAAACCTTTCCGTCTGGGATCGGGGCTAGCCTTTGACCCTTTTCGCTCTTCTAGAGTAGGAGGAAAAGGCCAATTATGGAAACTTGACTTGCCCAAAAAATTGGTTAAAGCGAGGCAAAAACGTTACGAAGTATGGAAATTCCGAAAATTAAAATTAGGAATCCAAGATCGAGCGAAATTGAGCCTAACCGAAGTGGTGGGACAACTCGGCGGATGGCATTTAGCGGTGGATCAGTTAGCGAATACAAAGTTTCAGCTAAAACTAGGACGGCCCCACGTGGTCGCCAATCCCTGGCAAACATAGTGATGTAGTCAAAAACTAGACGAACGATTAAAACTAAAACGTAAATATCAAGTAATGACGCGATTAATCCGGCGATAGCCGACATAATTTTTACCTAATCAGCTCTGGTTAAAAAATGGATCTTCGCGTAACTGCGCACGAGCAGCTGCACCAATGTCAACATTTGCTGGAGAAAGTAAAAACACACCTTTAGCGACTTTTTCAATACTGCCATGTAAGCCAAAAGCTAAACCAGCGGAGAAATCAACAATACGGCGAGCATCAGCATCATCCATATCGCCTAAGTTCATGATCACAGGTGTGCCACTGCGAAATTCATCACCAATACGGCGAGCATCGTTATAAGTATGTGGATGCAGGGTTGTGATTCGGTACAAGTCACCGGCTGGAGCAGCTGGGCGAATCGGTGCTACTGGCTGTTCGGTCTGATCAAAAATAGAAGTTTGGGCAACCGGACGAAGTGGTGCCTGGTTGTACTGATCTTGGTAGTCAGCATATTCTTCAGCAACTTCGAATTGTTCTACGTAATCGCCGCCGTCGACTAGACCTAAGTACTCGGCCATCTTGCGCATCGCATTTGCCATTTTGGTTCTCCTTGGGGAATTTCTCTTTAAAACTTACCCTTTAAGTACCCGATGTCCGAGGATCGACGAGCCAATTCGCAGGTGTGTCGCGCCATACTTTAAGGCAACCTCAAAGTCGCCACTCATTCCAGCCGAAATCCATTTTGCATTTGGATAATCCGATATAAGTTGAGCCGAAATCTCAGAAAGATATTTTAATGCTGGCTCTGGTTCAACGCCAAGTGGAGCCACAGCCATCACGCCAGCTACTGCCAAGTTGGGTACGAGAGATATCTGGTCAGCTAACTGCTTAACAAGTTGCGGATGGGCACCGCCTCGATGATCAGTAACACCTGGCGCAGCTGGATCAGATTCTAAATTCACTTGGATTAAACATTTGAGTGGTTTTGTGCGAACGGTAACTGCCTTAGCTAGCGCGGTTACTAGATCCAAACGGTCAACACTATGTAGGACATCAGCCCAACTGGCTACCGACTTTGCTTTATTAGTTTGGAGTTGCCCGATTGCATGCCAAGTTAGATTCTTGGCTTGGACTTCAGCATGTTTAGGTTTCGCTTCTTGGTCACGATTTTCCCCGACATCTGTAACGCCAAGTTCGGCTAATAAGTCAACATCACTTGCCGGCCAAGTTTTAGTGACCACGATTAAAGTGACGTCATCGACTGAACGTCCATATTTTGCACAGGCGCTCGAAATACTGTTATTCACTTCGGCCAAGTTTTGCGATAACTCAGTTCTTCGATCCATTACAGTCAGTCCTGTCTCCACTAAGCCGCGTTACTTAATTACTGCGGCTAAACCAGTTCGACCTGTTGGGCCGCCGCCAACTCGCCGGTAACTAAATAATTTAGTTTCTTCATAAGTACAGGCAAGTACTTGGTTTGTTTTGTAACCAAGTTCATTTAACTTGGCACGTACGCCAGCTGAGATATCTAAATGAGTTTTATCTAGAATCGCATCTGGATTTGATTTCTTAAAAAGCTTTACTCGGTCCTTAGGTACTTCATAACAAGATCCGCAAATAGCAGGGCCAAGGATTGCGGTGGATTGACTTATGTCACCACCACTTTTAACGAAACTTTTACTTAGCTGGGACATTAAATCAGCTAGTACACCACGCCAGCCGGCGTGCCCGACCGCAATTACTTTGGCGATCGGATCAACTAATGCAAACGGAACACAATCTGCCGAAAGGGCGATTATGCCAAGTCCGGGTTTAGTGCAAACTAATCCATCGCCAGGTGCAGCTTCGCCAGCACGAGTGGCTTGGTGAACTTTAACTCCATGTTCAGCTTGCAATACAGCTAAACTGTCAGCCCTAATTAGCCGTTGGACTTTAGTTAAATTACTTGCAACGGCTTCCGGTTGATCACCAACCCGCGAACTCAAATTCAAAGTATCGTATGGAAACTTACTAACCCCACCGTTTCGACTTAAGGCAGTTACGGTTAAGGAACCAAAATCGAATTTGGCAAGTTCGAGCATTGCTAATTAACGCAGAAAATCTGGGATATCTAGATCGTCTTCGCTGCCATCTTTATCTTTGGCTTGCGCAAAAACTTCGCCAGTTACTGGTGGATTCCCAAAGAGACTCTGGAAATTATCATCTTGGTCATCATCACTGAAAGCAGATGCGCGACCGAAGTCAGAAGTAACTGGAATTGAAGCGGTTTGACCTTCTTGAGCCACACCAAATGCCGCAGCTGCTGCTATTGGAGTATCTTCAACAATTCGCTTAGCTAAAGGTGAAGTCGACTTATTTGAGGGTGGCGCACCACCGTCAAAACCAGCTGCGATCACCGTGACTTTAACTTGATCACCCTGAGTGTCATCAATAACTGCACCAAAAATAATTAAGGCATCTGGATGAACTGCGCCTTGAACCATTCGAGCTGCTTCATTGATTTCGAATAAGCCCAGATCACTGCCGCCAGCAATCGACATCAGCACGCCGCGAGCGCCTTCAATACTGGCTTCAAGTAATGGACTTGAAATAGCTTGACGGGCTGCTTCGATCGCGCGGTCTGGTCCACGTGCTGAACCGATACCCATTAATGCTGAACCAGCGTCTTTCATAACCGATCGAACATCTGCGTAATCTAAGTTAATTAAGCCTGGTGTAGTAATTAAGTCTGTGATACCGCTTACGCCTTGAAGTAGTACGGAATCGGCATGGCGGAATGCGTCAATAACGCTAATCCCCTCATCGGCAAGTTCTAGTAACCGATCATTTGGAATAACGATTAATGTGTCAACTTCGCTACGAAGTTGCTCAACACCAATGTCTGCTTGGGACATCCGGCGCTTACCTTCAAAACTAAATGGTCGGGTGACAACACCGATAGTTAATGCGCCAAGTTGACGGGCGATTTGGGCAACGATTGGTGCACCACCCGTTCCAGTACCGCCACCTTCACCAGCAGTAACAAA
Organism: uncultured Actinomycetes bacterium; assembly: GCA_903951185.1. GTDB lineage: Bacteria > Actinomycetota > Actinomycetes > S36-B12 > UBA5976 > UBA5976. Next base: position 535 of record CAJBBC010000153.1, on the reverse strand, counting down.
AACCATGTCTGCGCCACGTAAAACTTCTTCGATTTCTTCACGATGATCTTCAGCAGCTTTGCGACCTACTTCTGGGTCTGCACCGGCGCCTAAGCCACGAGTTGAATCGCGTCCAATATCTAATTTCACATCTGCATCACTCATTAGTAATGCTTGGGCATCAGTATTAATGCCAACGAACTCGACACCATTTAGTCCCTGTTCAATCATTCGATTGATTGCATTAACTCCGCCGCCGCCAATGCCGACAACTTTAATTACTGCTAGGTAGTTCTGTGGTGCTGGCATGCCAGGCCTTTCGTTTTACGAATTTGCAATAACTCTAAACCTCAACCAGAGCCTTATAGTTATGTCAACCTATCTCGAAAATAAGTTACGGCCTTATGGCTAATTATTCGTTACACCACGCCGATTAAATTAATTTATTTTAAATCAAATAATTTTTTAACAACTTTATAAATTACGTTGCGCGATTTTTTAGCAGTTGTTTACTTAGCAGTCGTTTACTTAGCGCTATTTTATTTAGCGCTTATTT
>CAJBBC010000152.1 GCA_903951185.1 uncultured Actinomycetes bacterium | reverse complement strand
TGCCACCATCAATCTCAACATTACTCATTTTACTCCGCCTAATTTTGAAATCAGTAATTGTCCATACTCGTCAACCTCGACTACTTGATCGCTAAAAACTATAGTTGCTGAAGCATCTTCTTGAATAATGGCTGGACCTTCAAAGACCATCCCGTACCCAAGTAAATCCCTATCATAGATTTTAAACATTGTGACGTTCTCTGAAGCAAAGTCATATGCTTCGCGCGCACCTACTGATGTGGCTTCTTTAGTTGCTTTCTCAAGTTTTGGTAATTCCGGTTTTTGCACCTGAGCAAAGCACTTCACTCTTACGCTTGCAATCTCACATCTTTCATCCATTGAGTGTCCATGTCTCTCTTGATGAGCAATTTGGAATTTTCCTTCGATGGTGCTTACCGAGTCACTGGAGTTGTAATCAATGCTCAAATAATGTTCTTGACCGCGGTATCGCAGATCTAGTTTTGTCACGATTACACGATTTTCTATCGAAACATTTTGTTGATCGAATACCTGATTCGCTCGAGCTTTCATTTCTTTGATGACGTCACTAATTGATGACTCATAATTTTCGTCTAGAGGTTTCAAAACTGTATTAGAAAATTCATACTCTAAATCTGTCATTAGCATGCCAAGAGCTGAGAATGTTCCAGGTAAAGCTGGAATTACCACGGTCTCAAGATTCATTTCTCTACCAACTAAAGGACCAATTAATGGCCCAGCTCCACCAAAAGCAATAAGTTTAAATTCTCTAGGATCGAGTCCGCGTTCAATGGTGATTTGCTTCACTGCGCCAATAGTTTTTGCCATGAGAATTTCAAATATTCTGGTGCAAGATTGAACATCGGATAAACCAAGGCGATCACTAATTTTCTCTCGCACTACTTTTTGACTTAGCTCTGGGTATACTTTCAGTTTTCCACCAAGGAATTTATCTGGATCTAAATACCCGAGAACTAAAGCTGCATCAGTTATCGTTGGATCTTCTCCACCAGCGCCATAACAGGCCGGCCCTGGAACAGCACCAGCACTCTCGGGTCCAACTTGTAAAATTTGATCCATTGTTTTTGCGATGGACCCGCCACCGGCACCAATTGTTCTGATATCAAAAACTGGAATCTGCATCGGTAAGTCATCGATGTAAGCCTCATGAACTTCGCCGGGTTCGTTATTTAAAATTACGCAACAATCTAAACTGGTGCCGCCAACATCAAATGTGATAATTCGTGGCCAATCTTTAATTGCAGCTAAATATTTTGCACCAGAAATTCCTCCAGCAGGGCCAGAAAGTACGGTTAAAAGTGGTGCACCCTTTGCCACAGCAAGTTCCATGGCGCCACCACCCGAACGCATTATTTGAACCTTGCCATCAAAGCCAGCTTTTTGGAGTGCCTGATCTAGCCGTTCCAAATAGTCGCCCAAAATCGGACTTATGTAAGCATCAAGAACGGCAGTCATGGTGCGTTCATATTCACCGTATTCTCTTGTTAGATCGACGCTTGCAGATATAGATAATTCTGGGTAAGCCTCTAATAAAATACGCCTTGTTTCATTTTCATGTATTGGGTTTCTGTAGCTATGCAGAAAACATATAGCGATCGAATTAATTCCACATTCTTCAACGAGATACTTACCTGCTTTTAGAATCAATGTTTTATCAAGTGGAGTTAACTCTTCACCATAAGCGTTTATTCGCCCTGGTACGCCCAATCGATACTTGCGTTTAACTAATGGGGAAGGTGGTGCATAGTAATAATCGTACATAAATCGGTCTGGAACAGCTGCTCTGCCAACTTCAAGGATGTCTTCAAATCCAGAATTTGTTATCAAACCTACTCTTGCGCCCTTCCTTTGAAGGATTGCATTTAGACCAAGTGTTGTTCCATGAACAAAGATTTCGGTTTCACTTAAATTAGATCCAAACCCCGAAAGTGCGTTCATTACACCTTGAACTGGATCTGCTGGAGTTGTTTGACTTTTGTTGAAGGTAAGAGTCTGTGACTCTTCGTCAAATTTAACAGCATCAACGTACGTACCACCAATGTCAACAGCTATTCTCATTCGATTATCCTAAAAATCTTTCTTGCTAATTGAATTTCTGATTATTTTTCCTGCTTGAATTACCAAGTCGATATTTCGGATTGCTGATAAATCACTTGTTGGATCTTTTCTGCATGCAATTACGTCTGCAATCATTCCGACTTCAAGTTTCCCAATTGAGTCTTCGGCCCTAAGTAATTTTGCCGAAGTAACCGTTCCTGCCTGAAGTGCTTGTAGGGGTGAAGCACCAGCATCAACTAAAAATTCCATTTCTTTAGCTGCAACAAAAGTGTCTTCAATGGCCTCGCCAGGTGGATAATCTGTTCCAGCAACAATGGTTACACCGGCTTTGATTGCATTTCGAATTGATTTGAGATGAGTTGGACCAATTTCCATTGCTTTATCAATTTGTTCTTTTGTAAAACTGTGATCTGCCATCCACTCTGGCGAGCGAGTAACACACAAAGTTGGAGTGAGGAAAACATTGTTATCTTTCATTTTACCAGCAGTTTCTTCATCTAAGAAATACGCATGTTCGAAAGATCTGAATCCCGCATCCACGGCCAAGCTAATTGATTCAGAATTTGCTGCATGGGCAACTACGTATTTCCCTTTGGCATTGACAGCATCAACTACTCCTTTCATTTCATCCATCGACATTTGTGCGCCTTCAAGTGATTCATGTGCGTCTGCAATTCCACCCGAGATAAAAACCTTGATATGGTCTGCACCTTTCTCTATTTCAGCTGTTGCAGCTTGGAAAAATTCATCGTAACCGTCCACATATACGCAGCCTGCGCCTTTACCGTGTCCGCCAGTTGTACTAAGTGCCCTGCCTGCACCAAAAATTCGCGGGATCTCAACTAAACCAGTTTCACTTGCATGCCTAAGATGGATGTCAGCCATATTTATCTCGTGTACAGAACGCACAGTTGTGACACCCGCCATGAGCGCATCGCGAGCACGAGATAATGCCCTAAGAACAGATTGAGCAGAATTTTCCGACTCATCCGTCGCAGAAAATGGATATACAACAGATAGGTGAGAATGAACAGAAATTATGCCCGGCAACAAATACTTGTCCGTGCAATCGATCCCATGGTCGGTAAAAAATGAGAATTTCTCAATAGCTTTGATTTTTCCATCAGCTATTTCCATTGAGTATCCTCGCAACACTTGCCCAGAAACTACGTCTACGATGTTCGCATTCTCAAGCCTCATGAAATTACCTTCCAGTATTGAAACCTAAAAGTACTCTCGGATTTCACCCAAAGTACTTAGATTGGTTCATAATTCAACTCACTATAACCAAATTACCCAGATATGTATAGGTTTCACGATAAAAATTTTTAAATGAGCATGCTACTTTTGACTTTGTAATTTTTGGTAATTGAATATTTAAGTATTGTGGTCTCTTTTTTGCCCTTTTTGTAGACCTGCTTGCTAGAAAGTTGGGAAATTCTAAATTTTTGAATAACTTTAGATCGTTCTGCAGAACAGCGATGTTGAGTGCTACCGGCGGACCCGGTAATTGCTTGGTAAGCGCAGCGACCACTGAAGATGGACGCTGGTCACCTGTTGGAAAAACTGTAAAAATAGCTGTTCGTTAGCGAATGTGTTTTGGTTCGTCTTCTTTGCGACGCTTTATAACAAAGAACCAAAAGACTGTGAGCAATCCCGCTGCAGTTGTGGCATAAGCCCAAAGTGGAATACTTCCATTAAGTGTCGACGGTGAACCGGCTTCGACTAAAACACCTAAATTGGCTGAGCGCACAAAACCATCATCACCGACACCCTGGACTTGAAGTGTGTGCTCACCAACTGGAACGAAATTACTTGCGGCTTCAATTTCGCCGGAGAAATTTCCATCTTGATCGATGTCAACAGAACCAAGAAGTGTTGGATCAGAGAAGAGCCAAATGTCGGCTCGAGTGTTCGGCAAGAATCCTGTTCCTGATACAAATACGGATTTATTCTGAACAAATTTAAGTTGAGCAGTTTCGCCTGATTTAGATACTTTTCCATTTGTATCTGGAACGTCAATAGACATAGACCAACTATCACCTTGAACGATGGCTTTGTTGTCTTGCTCAAGTGCTTCAATCACTACTTTTATCGGCAGGCCTGCAGACGTTGCAAATGAAGTTCCAAAAGTTTGATTTGGTAAGAGGCCACTTTGTCGATTTTGTTCAGGTGCTGGAGCTGGTTGAGCGATATTTACGGGCATATCAACAACCGATTGATTTCCAGATTTATCCAGGCTGACAATCTGAAGTATTTGTCTTCCGATTGGCAGTGGAGCTTCTTTTATTGCTGTGGCAAATAGTGCTTCACCTGAAAAGCTGCCAATATTTGTTGCGG
>CAJBBC010000151.1 GCA_903951185.1 uncultured Actinomycetes bacterium | reverse complement strand
CAATCGCAGTAGGAACAGTTGTTACAGCTGCTGCTGTAATCGCTGCTAAGGGCGCTGGCTCAATAGCAGAAGTAAGTAATAGATATGCCCCAGGGTCTAGTGCCCTGGGGCATATCTGCTTTAACATCTAGATACCAAATTGAAAGGGATGTAATGCCAAGTCAGGTTGTTGTAATCGGGAGCAAAGTTGGCTTACATGCACGTCCAGCAACTTTATTGATCAAAGCTTGTGCGGCAGCCGGTGTTCCGGTGACTATCGGTCGCGTTGGTGAAACTGCGGTGAATGCAGCATCAATGCTTTCTGTTTTGGCGTTAGGCGCGAAGTGCGGTGAATCAGTGGAAATCACTGTCGGTGATGGTCCTGATTCAACTCGAGTACTAAATGAACTTGTTGAAATAGTTCAGACTGATCACGACGCATAGCTAAATGACTCAAGTATTTCCAACACTCACAGGCATTGGTGTTTCGCCAGGAATTGCAATTGGTCCAATTCGCCGAGTTACTCGCGCTGAAATTGCGCACGCAGTTCCGGCAACTGCCATGCAAGTGTTTGCCGCGCTTGATTCTGTTGCGACTGATTTAGAAAAACGTTCAATGACTGTCGCGCTAGATGTTGCTCGTGATGTGCTTAGCGCGCAAGCGATGATTGCGCGCGATCCAGCACTAGTTGAAGCAATTGGCGCCCGCTTACCCGAGCCGATCGAATACCCCGATGTTAAGCCAGCAATTCAAGATGCCTTTGCTGGATTCAAAACTGCGCTTGAGTCACTAGGTGGGTATTTTGCCGAGCGCGTTGCGGACTTAGATGAAATTGCAACACGAACTATCGCCAGACTAAGCGGAGTCGAAGACGAAGACTTAGTTTTAAATCAACCATCAATTATTGTGGCCCAAGATTTAACTCCAGCAGATACTGCGGCTCTTGATTTAAATTTTGCTAAAGCACTGGTTGTTGAAAAGGGTGGCCCCACAAGTCACACTGCAATTGTTGCTCGCGGATTAGGTATTCCAGCAGTTGTTGGTTGCGCAGGAGTGATGGGTCTTGCTGAAGGCGCCACTGTATTAGTTGATGGCCGTGATGGTTCGGTAATCCTTGAGCCAAGTCCTGGCGAAATCGACACTCGCCAAACACGTGAGGGCGCCCTGCGAGCAAGAGCCGCTTCAGTTTCTGGTCCTGGCCGGCTATCTGATGGCACGCCGGTAACGCTGATGGCAAATGCGGGTAACGCCGCTGATGCAGTTGCCGCGGCTTTAGTCGGCGCTGAAGGGATTGGCTTATTTAGAACTGAACTGCTTTTTCTAGACCGAGAAACTGAACCGAGTGTTAGTGAACAAATCGAACTCTATAAATCAGTATTTGAAGCAATGGTCGGGCACAAAGTAATCCTGCGCACACTTGATGCTGGTAGTGATAAGCCGGTGCCGTTCATCAACGCAATAGCCGAAGAGAATCCTGCCCTTGGGGTCCGTGGCTGGCGCCTTACTCGAACAGCGGATGAAGTACTTAGTCGACAACTCGAGGCAGTCGGCAAAGCGGCCGCGTTAGTGCAAACCGAAGTTTGGGTGATGGCCCCGATGATAAATACGGCAACTGAAGCGGCGCACTTTGCTGCGCGCGCACGTGCTGCCGGAATTAAACGAGTCGGCGTAATGATCGAAACTCCAGCAGCTGCAATTGGCGCAGACAAAGTTTTAGTTGAAGTTGATTTTGCTTCACTTGGTACAAATGATCTAACCCAATATGTAATGGCTGCTGACCGACTAGATTCACGATTAAGTGATTTAACCTCGACTTGGCACCCTGCAGTACTTCGCACAATTGGGATGGCTGCTAATGCGGCTGGAACCATGGCAATGCCAATTGGCGTCTGTGGTGAGTCGGCGGCCAACCCGCAACTTGCCGCAGTTCTAATCGGTCTTGGCGTAACCAGCTTGTCGATGGCACCAAGTGCGCTTGCTGAAGTGCGCGGCTTTTTAGCCAGTGTTGATCGAGCAACCTGTTTGCGCGCAGCCCTCGCAGTTTCAAATGCCAGCTCAGCTGATGAAGCTAAAGCTTTGGCAATTGAAATACTTGGTGTTTAGCGAACTGGACCAATCACAACGAGTGCGTCAGCCGGATTAACTTCGAACTTGGTGGCCTTCGTTGGGTTTAACTGCACGCCGCTAGTTGGGTCACCTTTATCGAAATTAGCCTTGCGGTAACCAATGGCTGATTCACCACGGGATCTTGCTGAGGCTACAAGTTCAGCAAATGTGACTGAATCTTTATCGGTGTAGTTCTCAATTGGCTTTACGTTAATTGAAGCGCCATCAGCATCAAATAAGTCGGCAAATACCGGAGCAAGCGCTGGGTTTTCGCTGATCTGAGCGATCATCAACGCCGCTAAGTTATCGCTAACTACTAGGTCATCAGCAGATGCCACTCGAGCAAGATCGGCTTTACGTGAATCTAAAATTTCAGCAACTAATCTAGTTGGCGAAACTCCATTACCTTCTTCGTCGAATAACTTATTCATTAACAACATAGTCATCATGGTGTGTGAGTCTGCTTCCGCGGCCGAAATGTTTTCGCGGTATCCGAGCACAATCACTTCGTTGTACTTTCGCGCACTTGCCACTGCAGCTAAGTCATTAATGTCACCGCGATGCGGAGTGAATTTAACTGGGATTCCAGAAAAACGTAAATTACGTAATTGTTCAGTCTCAACTAATTTTGGATTCGCCACGATGCTGATTGTCGAACGTTTCGGTAAGAACTGAGCTAGTTCACCGATCACAGCTCGACCCATTTCAGACCAGCCGATCACAAGCAGGTGTTCAGGTTTTTCAATTTCACCAGCACGCTTTCGCGGTGCTTTTACAGCTGCTAAGTCGTATCGAACACCGGTGAATGAGACTTTGTCGTCATCTTCAGCGATGGCAATAACTTTGTCGCCAGATTTGATTTCAGTTTTAATAGGTGGGTTTATAAGTACTGTGCCATCGGCTTTTTGTAAACCAATAATTACTGAAGTTTCATAAGAAACAAGTGCATCGCCATAAGTATCGCCAATTAATTCGGTGGCCGGCTGGAAGTAGATTTCATCGCCTTCAAAATCCAATAAGTCCAAGACAACCGCGGCAAGGCCTGGTTGACGGCTTGCTTGGGCAGTAACCCGCGCAATAACTTCTTGACTCTGCACCGCTCGAACTTGGCCGTCAGTGGCATGCGAAAGTGCTGCCGCATGATCTAATTCGTCTATTTCAGCCACAATTGTGATGTTTGAGTTAGTTGTTACTGACCGAACTGCCAGAACGGTAGCAACCACGGTGGCGTCGCCAGATTCGTCTGCATCCAGAATTATCACCGAGCGAGCAGCGCCGACATTGGCACGCTCTAAGTCACGGGGATTAGTTGGATCACCAGTGCGAGTAACCACTCGCGTTTTACCTAAGTCGCCAACTCGAGAAGATATTTCTTCTTCCATCGCAACGCGATCTTCAGCAGAAAAAATAACGACTAACGGATTCTTAACATTTTCGTTCGCCACTGAAAGTTGTTGCAGGATTGGAAATACCCGAGTGGACCAACCAAGTATTAACGTGTGGCCAGATTCAATAATTGGGCTCTTGCCTCGTTTAAGTCGATCAACGCGCTCACTAATAGTTTTTGTAATAAAACCGATGACAGTACCGGTAATGGCAACAGTTATTGCCCAAAAAATTAGTGAGATTCCTCGCTGACCCCAAGTACTTGCTGCCGCATCGGCTCCTAAGAAAATCACCGTGACGGTATTCCAAAGCCGATCAGCGAAACCAGCATCAGGTGCGCCCTCAGTTGAGTAGCGAACAACACTCATAATCACGGCCAGCATTAATCCGGCAAGTCCCAGCCAGGCAGCAAATGCACCGGCACCTTTTGAAAGTGAATTATCAAATCGGTAGCGAAGCTTTTGTCGAGTTGTTGCTTTATTACCGTCGTTTGAAACAGAAGGTATTTCGCCAGCAGCACCGGCACCGAAAGAACGTGATGTGTTTTCGTTTTCAGACATGAGTAGAAGTTTAGTAAAAATAAAAAGGCTCAATATATTGCGCCTATTTGAAGCCAAAATTAGGCAGACACGCAAATAAATCTAAAAATTTTTTTCAACGAAAAACCCTTATGAAATATGGGAAAAATCAGGTTTTGTGCGCCAAAAGTGCTTATTTTTAGCCGATTTCACTTGACGAACTTGAATAACACCTGTGTAATTTAAACCAGTTCGAGAAGAAAATTGCACGTCAAAAGCGGTTGCACTCACAAACAGGTGGGGAGCGATTGGATGTGCCTGACCAGGAGGTAACAAGTGGGCGAATTCACGCTCCTACCTTTCTCAGAATCAGAAGACCTCAGCTGGCATGAACGTGCCCTCTGTGCTCAAACTGACCCAGAAGCTTTCTTCCCTGAAAAAGGCGGCTCCACTCGCGAAGCAAAGCGCGTATGCGGTGTCTGCGATGTAAAAGTTGAATGTTTGGAATACGCCCTATCCAATGACGAACGCTTTGGTATTTGGGGCGGACT
>CAJBBC010000150.1 GCA_903951185.1 uncultured Actinomycetes bacterium | reverse complement strand
CCAATGCAAGCACCAGCTACAGCTGCTGCAAATACTGCTAAATCAAGTGGATCTCGAACTGTGTAACAACCTGGAGTATTTTCCCAGTAGCAACTTTGTCCGTACTGCCAAATTGACATGATCGTGTACGCAGCAAATGTCATCGTAGCTGCGCCAGTTGCTAATCCGTCTAGCCCATCCGTTAAATTCACACCGTTAGTGATACCGGTAATTAAAAACCAAATCCAAAGCATAAGTAATGCGGAAGGTAAAACTAAATCAGTATCTCGAACCCACGAAACTGCATTTGAAATTGGTGTCTGGCCACTTTCATCCGGAAACTGTTGGCCGAGATATGCGAATGAAAGTGCAGCTACCGCTTGACCAAGTAATTTTGTTCTAGCTCTTATTCCAGTGCTGCGTTGTTTGAATATCTTCAAGTAGTCATCAGCTACGCCGACTGCACCAAGAGTAACCATTAAATAAAGGGCAAGTAAACCTGATACCGATGGCGCCCGCCACATTATTAAGTGCGCCAGCGCATAACCAGAAATAACTGAAAAAATAATGGCGGCGCCACCCATTGATGGTGTGCCTTTTTTAAACCCATGTTCTGGGTAATTAATTCCATCTGCTGATTCGCGAATTGCTTGGGCGTAGCCATGTCGATTCAATAATTTAATAAGCAGTGGCGTGCAAATAAGAGAAAGGAATGCGGAGAGTGCTCCAGCTAGAACTACCAGCTTCACGCTTACAACTCCCCTTTTGCCTGGATTTCATCTGCCACTAACTGCGCTAACCGATCGAATTCTTCGGATCGGGAAGCTTTAAATAGCAACACATCATGGCTTTTGGCTCTCTTGCAAATGTAGTCGCAGGCTCCAGCAAAATCGGCGAACCACACCGATTCTCCATCCCAAGAACCCTCTTGTTCAGCGCCCATATGAAGTGGTTTCGCTATTTGGCCAACTACAACTAGTTGATCAATATTTAGTCGGACAACTAAGCGACCAACTCGATCGTGTTCAGATATTGACTCGTTTCCAAGTTCATGCATGGCGCCTAATACAGCCCAGCGTCGGCCGCTGGTTTGAATTGAAGCCAATGTTTTTAATGCTGCTGTCATCGATTCGGGATTTGCATTGTAAGTATCGTTTATCAAAGTCATGTTGTTAGGAAGCTGCTCAACTTCCATTCGCCACTTACTTTTGATTTCTACTTTTGTTAAAGCTTTGGCTATTTCAGATAATGACATACCTATTACGATGCCAACGGCTGCTGCTGCCAAACTATTTACCACACTATGTTCACCGAGAACTGGCAAAGTAACTGGATAAATCTCAGTTTCATAAACAAGGTTGAAATTCGTGGTGCCATCAGGTGTAGTAACTAAATCTTGGGCTCGAATATCCGCTTTTGTGCTCAACCCAAAACTAATTACTTTCGCTTTGGTTTTCTTTGCCATTTCCCTAACTAAAGGATCATCAAAATTTAATATCGCAAAACCACTAGCAGGCAGAGCTACAACTAATTCAGATTTTGCGATAGCAATATTTTCAATTGAACCAACTTCGCCGATATGTGCATGCCCAACATTTGTAACTACCCCAATATTTGGTTTAGCAATATCTGTTAAATACTTAATGTGTCCTAAACCGCGCATACCCATTTCAGCCACTAAATACTTAGTGTCTTGCGGAGCTTGTAAAATTGTGAGCGGCAAACCTAATTCATTATTCGGCGACCCAACTGGTGCATAAGTTTGTCCATACTGATTTATTACTTGTCCAATTAAATCTTTAGTCGAAGTTTTTCCAGATGAACCAGTTACGCCGATTACAGTCAAGTCAGGATTGTTCACCCGAACATGTGTAGCTAATTTTCCAAGTGCAGGAATGACTGGATCAAGTTGGATTGAATCTGCTGGCGGCAACTGCACAAAATTAGCGTTAACTGGTTTTGAGGCCAGCACTGCAACTGCACCGGCAGCTAGGGCTTCATCGACTTTGTCATGGCCATCTATTCGAGCGCCGACTATCGCTGCGAAAAGATCACCGGATTTTATTTGGCGTGAGTCAGTACTAATCCCAGTAACTTCTAGGTCACCATCACCCACAAAATCAGCAGCTAATATTTGTGAAATCTGACTTAGTTTTAAATTAAACATTTGCGGCTTCTTCCGCGATTACGGTCACGTCATCAAATGGATAAATAGTCCCAGCAATTTCTTGGCCCTGTTCGTGACCTTTGCCGAGTACGGCGATTACATCATTGTGGCCAGCGCGAGTTAGCGCATATTTAATAGCTGCCCGGCGATCGCCAATTTCCAACAGAGTTTGTTGTTCGAGTGCATTAGTAAAATCTGGAATCCCAGTGATAATTGCCT
>CAJBBC010000149.1 GCA_903951185.1 uncultured Actinomycetes bacterium | reverse complement strand
GTGCGAAAATGACTATTTGTCTCTATGTCGACATCAAGGAGTGCTGAAAGTTCCACGGTAGGTGAAAATCCATATGATATTGCTAAATAATCAGATTCAAATTTAATCTCACTTCCATCTTTTAGCGAGATAAATCTAGAATTAATCCCTGAGATCGATGTCTTTGCTTCAACCACTTGGCATCGAGAAATAACTGGAACCTTCGCGCGCCAAAGTGTAAAGCGAAAATCTATAAATTCCAATAAGCGGGTTGGGAAAAAAACGATTAACAGAGACATAAATTTCGGTTGATAGGGCTTGTGATATTCAATTACTGACTTCACGTTGACACCATGTTTCACTAGATTGGCTGCTACAGCTAATAAGAAAGGCCCGCTGCCAGCGATCACTATCGAATTATTGGCAGGTATGTAGTCAATATCAAAAATTCGACTAGCCATTCCTGGAGTGATGCATTTTGGTGTTTCCCATCCGAGATAAGGAATTACCATTTCTTGTGAACCAGTAGCCACAATTACGTAATTACAATCAATCTTTAAAACTTTATTTGCTTTTTCTTTGAAAACATAAAAAGCCTTTTCAGTATCATCTACAGCAAATAAAAAACTGGAACTTACGATCACAACATCAGTATTTTTCAGTCTGTCAATTAATTTTGTACCTCGCTTGCGAAATTCCCCAACTTGCTCTCTTAGGTAAGGGCTTCGTTGACGATAATACTGACCACCAAGTTCCGAATTTTCATCAACAAGCACTACGGAAATTCCAGCGTCTGCCATAGTTTGTGCTGCAGCAAGTCCGGCTGGACCGCCTCCAACTATTAAAACTTCAGCGCTTATTGATTCAGTTTCATGATTTACTGTGCTACCACTATTCATGATTCACTCCGGTTTGAATTTCCAAATCTGCATCTATTGCCACCATACATGCCCTTCGGATTCCTAAATTCTTAATGTAAATCTCGCACTCAAAACAGGTACCCATGCCACAAATTCCAAATCGACTTTGGTTAGATACAGCATTTTTTTTAAGCTCAAAAATTTCGTTTTCAATCAATAGAGAAAACAGCGACTTACCATTTGGTGCATAAAAATCTTTTCCATCAATTGAAATTTTGAAAGGATTTTCGGACATTCTATTTCCCAATACCAAGGGATTTACTCAAGCCTATAGAGGATGATTCCAAAATTTTAGTTAACTGCTCAATGGATTTTCTGTCAGTAACTTCCATTAGTGGAGGTCGTACATACCCACCTGGTTGATTTAAGATTCTCATGCAAGCTTTCAACTGAGATATTGGTGATCCAAACTTTCCGCTGTAATCACTGTTTATTAAACTTGATGAAAAATCTGCATAGGCTTCCGAATTGGTCTTCATTTCTGATAAGTCTTTTTCCCACCAAGAGTTGTAAAACTTAACGGCGTACTGTGCACCCAATCCACCACCATCTATATTTCCGTCACCACCAATTTTTGCAAGATACTCAGCTCCTTGTGGGTGGATAAATCTTGCAAAGAAACGTACATCAACCGACTCTGCCATCAGCGTTTGAAGTACGCGTATGGTCTTAGATTCATCACCACTACTCTCTTTGATCGCGGCAACTGAGGGTAATTTACCTAACTTCACTAATAGTTCTTCGCTCATGTCCACACCAATACCCCGTGGCCAGTTATAAACCATTACCGGTATGCGAACGTTGCTATCAATTAATTGAAAGAAGTTGAATATTTCGTCCTCAGTCAAGTTGTAATAAGGAGGAGCGGTAACCATAATGCCGTCAGCTCCAACTGAGGAAGCGTGATTTGCTAAATCAATTACTTCGTTTGGCGTGTAGGCAGATGCACCAATAACTACGGGGATTCTGTTATTTACTTGCGTCACAGATTTAGCAGCTATTTCCTTACGCTCAACAGCTGATTGACTGCACCACTCACCTGTGCTGCCGTTTACTACTACCCCGTGAATTCCCTGTGAAACATAAAGTTCAAGTAGGGCACCCATTTCGTTTAAATCTGGTTGACCACTACTTGTAAATGGAGTTGGACTTGCAACCCAATAACCGCGCCAATCAATGGTCATAAAACACTCCCGCTGTGCAATCGTTCCCATAATTCTTGTCGAATAATGCTTATAAGTCAAGGTTTATCAGGGAAAAGAGTTAGTATCGATACCCCAGGGGAGTTGAATAATTGTGAGAAAACCGGTCACGCTGCGGGATGTTGCGATTCTTGCCAAAGTATCGACTAGTACTGCGTCTCGGGCCCTTACTGGCGACCCACGAATTCTTCCTTCCACAAAAGCTCGGGTAATCGACGCAGTCGCGAAATTAAACTACCTCCCAAATCGGATTGCAAGCAGTTTACGATCAAAATCAACTGGAATTATCGGCATTGCCATAAATAATCTTGATAACTACACGTTTCGTACTATTTTCGAGCACGTTGGAATCCAGGCTTCGAAGAATTCATTGCTAGTACTTTTAGTGACTACAGATGGAGATCCAAGTCGAGAGGCACAATTTTTAGATACTGCTCGGGAACTTCAATTAGACGGGGTGATCTTAGCAGGAACTGGTAAAAATGCTGAAAAAATTAATTTGTTAGTTGAGAAGGGATTCTCTGTCGTAATTACGAATCGATCTGTTCCTCAAGCATCCGCCCCAACTATTATTCCAGACTACGAATTAAGTTGTAGATTAGCAACAGAACATCTAACCGCCTTAGGTCATAAAAACATTGCTTTTATTGGAGGTTTAAATGAATACCAATCCGGGTGGGAAAATTTTGCTGGTTACTCAAGAGCCTTGGAATCAGCAGGCTTAAATGTATCGGAAGAGCTTGTTATTCGAGGTGACTACAATAGAAACTTCGGACCACTGGCAGCGAAATTTGTTGAAAAACTTTATAACAAAAATAAAGTGACTGCTGTCGTAATTGCAAACCATGAAGCAGCGCATGAATTACTTTTACATTTATTGAATCATGGGATTGAAATTCCAGAAAATTTGTCCGTAATTTGTGTTGAAGATTCACCACTAATTGAATTCTGGAATCCAGCAATTACGGCAATTGACGTGCAGCCCAAATTTTTAGCAGAAACAGCTTTCAATTCACTACTAAGTCAACGGACTAACTCACTTAATGGAAATGCGACCGCGAGTGAAGTTTCACTGGTTAAAATCCGACCAAAATTGATAAATCGAGGTTCAACTAGAAATCCTTGATTTTCACCAAGATAGAGCCGTGACTGCATTTCTTTTGGTGAAGTTTTCAAAAATTTCACCAGGTAGCCCTGCATTTGTAATTAACTCTTTAAAGGTAATAAAAAGATAATCATAACCAAAGCCGCCAAAAGTCTTAAGGTCACTTCTGAAGCAACGGTCTGTCGATAGCAAGATTTGATCTTGATAACCTAGCGCCACTAAATTCAAAATAGAATTAATTCGATCCACATCTGAATTCATATGATTGCGGCCAATAGTGTCAAATTGAATGTAACATCCTGCATCTAACAATTCCCTGTGATAATCCTGATCCAAATAGGTATCAGCATGCCCAATAATAATTTTGTTGGATGAAATCGGATATTCTTTCAATATTTCTAATTGCTTAATCCCCACTGGATACATAGAGGAGTGAGTAGAAATTGGTGCACCCGTCTCACACGAAGCTATCGCTGCTGCCCTGAGGACTCGTTCCTCTTGAGCACTAATGACGTCTCGATCAACACCAATCTCACCAATAAGACCTGCTTTGATAATCTCACCATTTTCAAGTTCTATCCCTTGAGTAAGTTCTGTAATAATCATTCGAGCGAGTTGGCTTGAACTCATTACATCAATTTCTGGTGGATAGAAAGCTTTACGATACCAACCCGTTGACATAACTATTTTTAACTTTGTTTTCAGAGCTATCTCTGCAAGTAATTTTGGTTGTCTACCTAGATCAGGCGGTGTTATGTCGACAATTACAGAACCGCCGATTTTCTCAAAAGAAGACAGTTCTCGAAGTGCTACAACTTTGTCGTTAAGTAGGTGGTCAAGATCACCCGTTACTGATGTAAAATCGCAGAAAATATGCTCGTGTGGCAGTACATAACCTGATACACCTGTTACTTCACTGAAGAGGGTGTGAAGAGTCATCTTGCGTAATTTTTGGTTAGGTCAATTACGACTTCAACAAATTGATGGAACGAGACCTTGTCTACCCATTCGTTTCCACCGTAGAAGCCACCCGCTAGGCAGCCAAATCCAACTGCTGGAATTTCTAGATGAAGTAATGGGAACCTAATGTCGCTAGCGGCATGCCAGTCGTATTCTGAAACTGATTCACCACTGTGTTTGGTGATGGCGGTTTTGACATTTTCAATAAATTCTTCATTAGTTGTAGCAGCTGGATTTGCTCTGATCCCAACAATCTGAGGTAAATGTTCAGTCGACATTTCGTGATCCGAACAAAATTTCAAGAATCTGGAATTAACAATAGTTTCAACTTCTTTGAGGCTTAAATTTCGAAACCAGACAGAAATCCTTAATTCACAGACTTCAGGCACTCTAAAATCTCTACCTGCGGTAGAAATGTCAGATACAAGCCAAACAATATCGGGATCACTCCAGTTATCAACTTCAGAAATAAAATTAGCACTCAAAGTTAATGCACTTTTCCCAAATCGTGGATCAGCGCTCGCAGGTGTATTTTCTTCAGTTTCTAGCGGTAGCTTGCCAGTTAATTTGACATTAAATGTCGCTATACCTCTTGATGCAACTTTAATTTGGGTAAAGCCTTGATTGCTCTCTGCTGGATGGCAGTAAATAGCGCCCGTGCGATTCTTTAGTGATGCGATTGCTTCAGACATACCATAACAACCACCATGTTTTGCTTGGGCAATTACTATTGCAGGTAACTTCACTTCTGCATTTGATGAAAGACTTTCCACTGCAAGTAAAATAGCTGCAATTCCTGCCTTGTCGTCAGCAATTCCATGCCCAAAATATTTTAATTCATCTTCAAAGAATTGAATTGGTTGCTGACTGTCTACTGAAGGTCTTTCAGTGTCATAATGAGCAAAAAGTAGAAGACCAGAATCTCGTTCTTTTGGCGGATAGGCAACCAAAAATTCTGGATTTCCATACTCTGCAAGAAGGGGAGGACTTCCCTGAGAGTCTAGATGCCAAGCTGCAGGATTTGAATTTTGAACAGTAACTCTAAATCTGAGTTTTTCAAGCTTTTCCTTGAGACGTGGC
>CAJBBC010000148.1 GCA_903951185.1 uncultured Actinomycetes bacterium | reverse complement strand
GACACCGTTCAAGTTATCCCACACATCACAAATGAAATTAAGTCGCGCATTCTTGGGATGGCGACAAAAGACGTTGACATTGTCATTACTGAAGTTGGCGGCACAGTTGGTGACATCGAATCACTACCTTTTCTTGAAGCAGTTCGCCAAGTTCGTCACGAAGTTGGTCGCGATAATACTTTCTTCTTACACGTTTCACTTTTGCCTTACATCGGACCAAGCGGCGAGCTAAAAACTAAACCGACACAGCACTCCGTTGCTGCGCTTCGCAGTATTGGTATTCAGCCAGATGCGATTGTGCTGCGGGCTGATCGTCCAATTCCCGATGGGATTAAACGCAAAATCTCCTTAATGTGTGACGTCGATGAAGAAGCTGTAGTTTCGGCCGTTGATGCACCGAGTATTTACGATATTCCAAAAGTTTTACATGCTGAAGGTTTAGATGCTTATGTAATTCGCCGCTTAGGTTTGCCTTTCCGCGATGTGAATTGGAAGGCATGGGATGAATTACTTAAGCGTGTTCATAATCCTGCACATGAAGTAACTGTTGCACTTGTCGGTAAGTACATCGATTTACCGGATGCTTACTTGTCAGTAACTGAAGCGTTGCGCGCTGGCGGTTTTGCCAATAATGCTCGGGTACACATTAAGTGGGTGGCATCTGATGACTGCGCCACACCGGCGGGCGCACAAGCACAACTTGGTGATGTTGATGCAGTTTGTGTTCCAGGTGGATTTGGTGTGCGCGGTATTGAAGGAAAACTTGGCGCGCTTAAATACGCTCGCGAAAATAAAATACCAACACTTGGTTTGTGTTTAGGTCTGCAATGTATGGTGATCGAATATTCACGAAACATCCTTGGTTTAGCCGATGCAAACTCAGCTGAGTTTGATGAAAAAACATCTAACCCAGTTATTGCCACGATGGCTGATCAACATGATGTTGTTTCTGGTGAACGTGATATGGGCGGCACAATGCGTCTTGGTTTGTACCCTGCAAAATTAAAAGCTGGATCCATTGCAGCTCGTGTATATAAATCAGATCAAGCCGAAGAGCGACATCGTCATCGTTATGAAGTTAATAATGATTACCGGGCGCCACTTGAAGCAGCCGGTTTAGTTTTCTCGGGCACTTCACCAGATGGCCATTTAGTTGAATATGTTGAACTGCCTGCTGATGTTCACCCGTATTACATTGCGACTCAGGCACATCCAGAACTAAAGTCCAGACCAACTCGAGCTAATCCATTATTTAGCGGGTTAATCGAAGCTGCCCTTAATCGTCGCGCTTAGAGTTTAGAAATTTTATGATTTCTGATCGTCCAGTTGACTACAAAGTTACAAATCGTGAAGAAATTTTCAACGGTTATGTGATGAGTTTGCGCGAAGACGTCTTTGAGTACAATGGCGAAACTTTAAAACGTGAATACATAGTTCATCCAGGAGCAGTAGGCGTTATCGCGCTTAACCACGAAGGTGCAATCCTTTTAGTTGAGCAATATCGCCATGCCCAAGGAAAAATAATGTGGGAAGCCCCAGCTGGACTACTTGATGCCCTGGATGAAGATCCACTTGAATGTGCCAAGCGTGAATTACTTGAAGAGACTGGATATGTGGCCAGCAAGTGGGAAGTACTTACTGATTTTGCGAACACTCCGGGTGGCTCAAGTGAGCAGATCCGAATTTACTTCGCCCAAGGTTTGAAACTGCATGAAGAAGGTCGTCCGCAAGCAGGGGACGAAGAGCGAGATATGCCAGTGCACTGGATCCCAATTTCGGAAGTACTCGCATCTATCGGTGCCGGCAGCGTTACCAACGCAGTATTAGTTGTCGGCACACTTGCATTAGTTACTGCACTTGCTGAACCTGAAATTATGTTGCGGCCAGCCGATAGTCCTTGGCCTGCGCGCCAAGAAATCCTTAATAATGACCGAGTTCGACTCCCGAAATCCTAGAGATAGAGTTATTTACGGCTAGCAATGAGGCTAGTCACCTAGAAAGGTCGCGCAATGAAGATCGGCGTTCCACGCGAAATCAAAAATCATGAATATCGCGTAGCAATTACTCCAGCTGGTGTCCACGAATTAATCCGTCATGGTCAAGAAGTATTCGTAGAACATGATGCAGGCGTTGGCTCATCAATTAGTAACGAAGAATATGCAGCCGCTGGCGCAAAGATTTTGAAGACTGCTGACGAAGTTTGGCAGACCGGCGAAATGATTATGAAAGTTAAAGAGCCGGTTAAAGATGAATGGCACCGCATGCGCGAAGGCCAAGTTCTATTTACTTACCTACATCTTGCCGCTGATAAAGGTTGCACCGATGCGTTAATCGAAAAGGGGGTTACCGGTATCGCTTACGAAACTGTTGAACTACCTGATCATTCACTTCCATTACTTGCCCCAATGTCCGAAGTTGCCGGTCGACTAGCTCCACAAGTTGGCGCTTACTCACTAATGCGCGCAAATGGTGGTCGTGGTGCGCTACTTGGTGGCGTACCAGGAACTCGTCCAGCAAAAGTAGTGGTACTTGGTGGCGGTGTATCTGGTCTACATTCAGCAGTGATTGCTATGGGCATGGGCGCAGATGTAACAATCCTTGATTTAAATGTTCCTCG
>CAJBBC010000147.1 GCA_903951185.1 uncultured Actinomycetes bacterium | reverse complement strand
TTATTCCGGTTACGAAGGTTGGCATAAATGGCATCATCCAGAGCAAGTTGAAAATGTTCAAATAGCTCTTGGCGTACTACTGGTTGCAATCGTGTTGGAGTCTTTTTCATTTCGTACTGCGATCAGAGAAGCAAACCATGCTCGTGGCAATCGATCTATGAGTAAATTTATTCGCGACGCAAGACAACCTGAACTACCCGTTATTTTGCTTGAGGATTTTGGCGCACTAATCGGATTGGTTTTTGCGTTATTTGGCGTGAGTATGGCAAGTATTACTGGCGATGGTAAGTGGGATGGATTAGGTGCAATGGCAATTGGCGTTTTGCTAATTGTGATCGCGATTATCTTGGTCCGCGAAATGACTTCGATGTTGATTGGTGAATCCGCACTACCTGAAGAAATCGAAGCAGTTCGTCGTGCCCTTGATTCAGCTGACATAGTCACATCGGTTATCCATCTGCGCACTTTGCATGTCGGACCTGATGAACTGCTAGTTGCAGCGAAAATAGGTGTGGCTGCGGACCGTACAGCACAGCAGATTGTGCTTGGAATTGATCAAGCCGAAGTTGCCTTAAGGCAAGCAGTCCCGACCGCCACATATATATTCCTTGAGCCTGACTTCCAGAGATGAGAGTCAAGTGCCACCAAGAAACGCTGTGTGGCACAATAAGAGAGTTGCAATTAACGAAGCCTCGTGACTGCGCAAGATAATCACTCAAATCACGAGGAGTATTCCTATGTCACTTAGTCCAAATGACTACAAAGTTGCAGATCTTTCTTTAGCCGAATATGGCCGAAATGAAATCCGGTTAGCCGAAAATGAAATGCCTGGCCTAATGGCAATGCGTGCTGAATTTGGCGATACAAAACCGTTAAAGGGCGCTCGCGTTATGGGCTCTTTACATATGACAATTCAAACTGCAGTTTTAATCGAAACCCTTGTTGAACTTGGCGCAGATGTGCGTTGGGTTTCTTGCAATATATTTTCAACTCAAGATCACGCTGCTGCTGCAGTTGTAGTTGGTCCAAAAGGAACAGTTGCTGCACCAAGTGGAGTTCCGGTTTACGCCTGGAAAGGCGAAACTCTTGAAGAGTACTGGTGGTGCACGGAACAAGCATTGCTATGGCCAGGACATGGCGGTCCAAATATGATTCTGGATGATGGCGGCGACGCAACAATGTTGGTTCACAAAGGTGCCGAGTATGAAGCAGCCGGATTTGTGCCAGACCCAGCTGGCGCTGACTCTGAAGAATTTGGTGTTGTCTTAGCTTTATTACAACGCTCACTTAAAGAAGATGGTCAACGTTGGACAAAAGTTGGCGCTGGTATCCAGGGTGTAACTGAAGAAACAACTACAGGTGTACATCGCCTATATGAAATGCATAAAGAAGGCGTTTTAAAGTTTCCAGCCATTAACGTTAATGATTCAGTTACAAAAAGTAAGTTCGACAATAAATATGGAACTCGTCACAGTTTGATCGACGGTATTAACCGGGCAACTGACACTTTAATGGGTGGAAAAGTTGCTGTAGTTGCAGGTTATGGTGATGTCGGCAAAGGCTCTGCTGAGTCGCTTCGCGGCCAGGGTGCTCGCGTAATTGTTACTGAAATCGATCCAATTTGTGCGCTGCAAGCAGCCATGGATGGTTACCAAGTTCTGCCAATCGAAGATGTTGTTAGTTCGGCTGACATCTTTATTACTGCAACTGGTAATAAAGATGTAATTACGGTTGAAGATATGGCCAAGATGAAACACCAAGCCATAGTTGGCAACATCGGTCACTTCGATAACGAAATTGATATCGCCGGTTTAGCGCAGTACCCAGGTATCGTGCGCCGAAATATTAAGCCACAAGTTGATGAATGGATTTTCCCGGACGGTCACTCGATCATCATGTTATCTGAAGGTCGTTTACTTAACTTAGGTAATGCAACTGGCCACCCTTCATTTGTTATGAGTAACTCATTTACAAATCAGGTGCTTGCTCAAATTGAACTCTTTGCTAAGCGCGATCAGTATGAAATTGGTGTTCACGTTTTACCAAAGCATCTTGATGAAAAAGTTGCGCGTTTACATCTTGATGCTCTTGGCGTTAAGTTAACTGAGCTATCAAAAACTCAAGCTGATTATCTCGGTGTTGATGTTGATGGACCTTACAAACCGGATCACTACCGCTACTAATGACTGAACCTACGAATAACCCAAACGGCGCTGCGGTTTACACCGGGGCGCCGTGGGCTTTTCGTCGAGCGATAGCTCAAGGAAAATCACTAGTTACTCCAACTTGGGGAATGGGTGACACAGCTATCGCATTAGTGGGTGCGGCCATTCTGGGTGTGACCACCTCAGTAGTTTTAGTTTTAGCGCATACTGATCCGGCAAATGGTTGGGGTTTAATAGTTTCAACAACAGCGCCATGGATTTTCCTGGCTGGTTGGCCAATTTTTTCAAGTTGGCAAAAAGGCAATGGTGCCAGATTAGATTTTGGGTTACTGGCTACATCTGCCCAAATTCGGTTTGGCTTAATAGCGGGCGTAATTGCAATAACAGCAGGTGGCTTGATTGGAATTATTCAACAACAAATAACCGGACCAATCAGTTCGGCTGCTGGGGACATTGCCAAGAATCAACAAGGAATAGTTCTATTTGTTTTTATTTTGATGATGATTTTTGGGGCGCCAATTGTTGAAGAGATTGCATTCAGAGGTTTGTTGTTTAGCTCTTTAGTTAAAGCTCAAGTTAGCGGGTATCTGGCAGTTGGCGTTAGTGCATTGGTATTTGCACTTTTCCATTTTGAGCCAAGTCGAATTCTTATTTTGCTTGCGATTGGATTAGTACTTGGCGAAGTTCGTAGACGAACTGGATCTACGCTCGCTTCGATTGCAACACACTGTGTAGTAAATACCCCAGCTGCGTTAGTAATTGGCTTATCGGCGCTGGGCTTTGGTCCTGGCCTGAACTAGGCTTAGCAAAGTGAGTACCCCACGCGTAGGTGTTATTGGTGGGGGACAACTTGCCCGAATGATGCAACCAGCTGCAATTAATTTAGGGATTCAACTTCGCGTCCTTGCCAAATCCTCATCCGATAGTGCGGCCCAAGTAATTCCAGATTGCTTAATCGGAGCTCATGATGATTGGGAATCTTTAATTAAATTTGCTGAAGGTTGCGATGTAATCACTTTTGACCACGAACATGTACCAACTGAATTTTTAGCGAAACTACAAGAATTAGGTTTTGCGGTACGACCTGGACCGCATGCCCTCAAATTTGCGCAAGATAAAATCGTAATGCGTGAAGCTTTATCGAAATTAGGAATCCCCTGTCCACTGTGGCAAGAAATAATTGCCATTGAAGACATTGATAGTTTTGCCTCAACTGCTGGCTATCCATTTGTATTAAAGTCTGCTCGAGGCGGCTACGACGGCAACGGAGTTTGGGTGGTTGACGATAAATCTGCCGCCGAAAAAGTTTTTACTGAAATAACTAATCGACAAAACCAAGTACTTGCCGAGCAGTTAGTTCCATTTAAACGAGAGCTTGCCGCTCAAGTTGCGCGTAGCCCGCATGGTCAGAGTGTGGCTTATCCAGTAGTTCAATCGGCTCAAACAAATGGCATCTGCCATGAAGTCATTTCGCCAAGTCCTGACTTATCTGATGAGCGAGCAATTGCAGCTCAAGAAATTGCCCTACGGATTGCCAAAGAACTTGATGTGACCGGGATGCTGGCAGTTGAGCTTTTTGATACTGGTTCTGAAATATTAGTTAATGAACTTGCCATGCGCCCACATAATTCAGGGCATTGGTCGATGGATGGTTCGGTAACCAGTCAGTTTGAAAACCACTTAAGAGCAATATTGGATTGGCCATTGGGCTCGCCAGCAGCAACCTCGCCAGCAACTGTGATGGTGAATTTACTAGGTAAAGATGTCGGAGATTTGCACACAGCATTTAGGCATGTGATGGCTCGTGATCCAGGAATAAAAGTGCATTTGTATGGAAAAGAAGTTCGGCCAGGTCGCAAAATTGGTCATGTGAACGTATCAGGTGACAATATTGAGGACTTACTAGCACGAGCATGGCATGCTGCTGATTATCTGACTGGAGTCATCGATGAGTGACAATTCACTAGTTGAAATTGTGATGGGTAGTGATTCCGACTGGGAAACTATGCAGGACGCGGCCAGTATTTTAAGTGAGTTTGGAATTATCTCCGTACCGCAAGTTATTTCGGCACATCGCATGCCGGATGAAATGGTCGAATACGCAAAGTTGGCGCAAAGCCGCGGAGTACGAGTAATTATTGCTGGGGCGGGCGGCGCAGCTCATTTACCAGGAATGATTGCTTCGCTGACAACATTGCCGGTCGTTGGTGTTCCAGTTCCACTTAAGCAACTAGAGGGCTTAGATTCGCTACTTTCAATCGTGCAGATGCCAGCTGGTGTGCCAGTAGCCACAGTCGGTATTGGAAATTCAAAAAATGCGGGAATTCTTGCTGCACGAATAATTAGTTCCGGTACAGACGAGGTTGCAAAGTCAGTTCAAGAAAAGTTGGCTGCATATCAAAGCTCGTTAACAGACTTAGCAATTCAAAAAGGCGATGCCTTAACCCAGCGGATTAAGAACTTGGTCTCCCAAGATAAATAATTTTCCATCCTGCTGAATTCCAAGTATCTCGATCCAGAATATTTCGACCATCAATTATTGTTCGAGTCTTAACTAATTTGGATAATTTTGTTGGCTCTATTTCACGATATTGTTGCCACTCGGTCAGATGTAACACCAGATCCGCATTTGCAAGCGCATCTTCGACTTTATCTGATGACTTAATTTCGGGATGTATTTTACTTAGAATTTGGAGGGCTTCTGGATCGTGAACTGTTATGTTTGCACCTTGTTCAATCAATCTTTTCGCAATCGAAATTGCTGGCGAGTCTCTTATGTCATCGCTGTCTGGTTTAAAAGCGACACCAAGAATTGCAACGTTCTTGGATTTAACGTCACCTAGTTCGATTGCCACTTGTTGTACGAGGTAACTTCGGCGACCCGTATTTATGTGATCAATTTGATTTAGGAATTCAAACTGATCTTTCATACCCAACTCATTTGCTCGAGCCTGCAAGGCTCGAATATCCTTTGGAAGGCAACCACCACCAAATCCAATTCCAGCATTCAGAAATCTGCGACCAATTCTTGTATCGTGTCCAATTGCATCTGCAAGTGTTGTTACATCAGCACCAACAACGTCACATAAATCTGCAAAGGCATTAATAAATGAAATTTTTGTAGCTAAGAATGCATTGGCTGCAACTTTAACCAGTTCAGCTGTTGCGTAATCAGTCACAATTACTGGAGTACCAATTTGGATAGTGCTCGAGTATATGTCTTCTACAACTGAGCTATCTGAGGTATTTGAAACACCTAGCACAATTCGATCTGGGTGCAGAGTATCTTTAACTGCAAATCCTTCACGCAAAAATTCTGGATTCCAAATGAGTTTTATATTTTGGGCTGCGTGTTCGGAAAAGTACTGATTCGCCCAACTTGCAGTACCAACTGGAACCGTGGATTTACCGACAACTGTTGAGCCTTCGCTTAGCAGTGGCGCCATAGCCTTAACTGCAGAGTGGATTTGAGAAAGATCAGCTGCGCCTGATTCGCTAACTTGTGGTGTTCCGACACAAATAAAGTGCACTTCGGAATTTGAAATTGCATCTGCTAATTCATTAGTGAATCGTAATTTTCCAGATTTAATTCCCGCTTTTAGCAGATCTGACAATCCTGGTTCAAAGAAAGGTAAATTTCCTGAGGAAAACTTGGCTATTTTCTCCGAGTCCAAGTCAAAAGCCACCACATCGTGACCCAAACTGGCCATGCAAGCGGCATGGGTGGCACCCAAGTAGCCTGTTCCAATAACTGATAACCGAGTCACACAGCAACTTTACCCTGACCAGTAACGTGTACTTGTGAGCAATTGGCCAGATGTAGCGGTAATTATGCCGGTCCTCAATGAGGAGAAGTATTTGGCCGCTGCTGTGCAGGCGATTTTGGATCAAAATTACCCAGGCAAACTTCGTATAGTTCTGGCTATTGGCCCATCCAAAGACCAAACTAAGCAAATTGCTGAAAATCTGGCACAGCGTGATTCAAGGATTGTGATTACGCAAAGTCCGACTGGTCGAACTCCAGATAGTTTAAATATTGCGATCGCAAGCTGTACTGAAGAAATAATCGTTCGCGTTGATGCACACGCTGAACTTTCACCTAAATATATTGAGACAGCAATTGAAACTCTGGAGCGATCTGGCGCTGACAATGTTGGTGGCATTATGGCTGCAACTGGTGTTACAAATTTCGAGAAAGCTGTCGCAGCCGCGATGACTTCATCGCTTGGTGTTGGCAATGCTGCGTTCCATACTGGAGGGGTAGAAGGTCCAGCTGATTCAGTTTATTTAGGCGTGTTTAGAAGAACGGCCCTTAGCCGGGTTGGCGGATACGATTCAGAATTTACCCGCGCACAAGATTGGGAAATGAATTTTAGAATACGAAATTCTGGTGGGCTAGTTTGGTTTAACCCAAATTTATCTGTGACATATCGACCAAGACCAAATATCACAAAATTAGCAAAACAGTATTTCGAATATGGAACTTGGCGACGAGAAGTAATGCGACAACACCCAGAAACTAAATTCAATAAATCTGCGCTGAGGTATTACGCACCACCGCTTGCTGTAGTTGGAATTGATCTAGGTTTGATTTTTGGCTTTATTGGTTTATTGCAAGACAGTATTCTGAAATTGGGATTTCTGGGGCCTCTTGGCTATGTCTTGATTACTTTATTTTCCACTTTAACTCTCGCGAAAAAAGCAAAGTCTGGCGCTAAGTGGTTAGCGATCGTCTTACCGACTATGCAGCTATCTTGGGGTGTTGGATTTTTATATGGTCGATCTAAACGCAGTTAAGTTAGCTGGCATCGATACAACCACTGTCACTGGCTGAAGTTGTGCCAGTTGTAATAGTCGGAGTCGGTGTAGGTGACAATGTTGGCACCGGACTTGGCGTAGCAGTCGAAGTCGCCGCGTTCCAGTCTTTTCCAATAATTAAGGTCACTCCAGTTAACACAGTTTCATCAAGTACAAGTGTTCCTTGACCAAGGGCTGAAAGTAAAGATTTGGCTTTAAGTTCATTTGCTGCGGAATACCTAATTTCAGTTAGTTCAGGTCGCTCTCTCGAGTTTCCATAATCTGAAATATTGAAGCCAAGTGTTTCTAGATTATTGGAAGTAGTTCTGGCTAAGCCTGACTTAGAAGTTCCATTTAATACATAAACATCGACGAGCTCTGGAGCCGGTAACGGAGTGACTGTCGGAGTTGGTGTCGGGGTGGCAGTTGGAGTTAGCGGTGGCCAAGGCCGGTTACTGGCAATTGCCGCCCACATTTGCGTCGCTTCTTCACTCCACGCCACATTTCCATTTTCAATTATTTGATATGGAGTTGTCACCATTGTTACGTTTTTTGGTTTCAGGTTTGCAATTGAAAGTGCAAATTCTTGCAATGTATTTAGTGATGCCCATTCAGCACTAGTTGATAGTGACTGGGTTATTGCACTTAAAATTTCGAAAATCAAGGTTGGATTAGTTAATAGCCCTGATTTTGTCATGTCGCGAATCATCGCGCCAATGAAATATTGTTGCCGGTCAATCCGACTTAGGTCTGATCCATCACCTAAGTTTTCGCGAGCCCGCACAAACTGTAAAGCTTGGTCGCCATTAAGAGTGCTATAGCCAGCCGGCAAGTCAAGATTTGTGCCACCGCCACCAGCTCTAATTGGATCAGTAACTGGAGTTGTTAAACAAATTTCAACACCGTTTAAGGCATCAACGACTTTCTTGAATGCATTGAAATCCAAGATGACAAATTTATCCACGCGTACATTAGTTAGTGACTCAATAGTTTTGATTGTGCAGACAGGGCCACCAATTGAAAATGCCGCATTGAATTTTTGAGTAGTTGAAGTAACTATGTTTCCTTCATTATTCTTACAATCTGGAATTGTCACATAAGAATCTCGAGGGATTGAAACGATTATCGCCGATTCACGGCCTTCGTATAAGTGAACTAAGAGCGTGGTATCCGAGCGCTGTCCTTCAGCTTCGCCGTAGCCAGTATTGCCTTCACCTTCGCGACTATCGCTACCCATAATCAAAATATTGATTGGGCTTGTGTCAGTTTCAGTAATTCCTTTTGGGCGATTAGCTTCATTGAGATCGCTGGTGTCAATGATATTTATGTTCTTACCCAAGCTATTGATTGCAAACATAACGCC
Source organism: uncultured Actinomycetes bacterium (assembly GCA_903951185.1). GTDB lineage: Bacteria > Actinomycetota > Actinomycetes > S36-B12 > UBA5976 > UBA5976. Next base: position 827 of record CAJBBC010000147.1, on the reverse strand, counting down.
GCCGCCTAAAGCAGTTGCAATTAAAATTAGCGAGGAAGTTAGGGCAATTGATTTTCTAGTCCAATGATTATTGCTGGGGCGATCAATTTGGGCTCTATGTTTACCCATGAGCACCCCTAATCGAATTGCCTACTTGGAACGGACTTGGATAAGCCGACGGTTAAGTTTAACTGACATAAGGAAGTCTATTAAATAAAGAGAATTTGCTCGGTAAGATCGATTAATCACCATTTGAAACTGAGAAAAATTTGTGGAATTTAGTTCGAACTAATTTAGAAAGTTTAGGGCCAACCCCAGTTATAACTTGGCTAAGTCCAAAAGGTCGAATTGAATTGTCCGGAAAGACTTTCCTAAATGCAATTTCAAAAGCAGCAAATTATTTAGTTGATGGCTGCAGTTTCGACAATCAAACAAAAGTACGAATTGAATTAGAAAATCACTGGCAGGCACCAGTTTGGAAAATTGCTTCTCTGGTTTCAGGTATTGGCATTTCTGATACTTCAACGCATATTTTTAGTTTTTCTGATTTTCCGAGTGTTAGCCATGTAGTAAGCCGAGATCCATTTGGAATGCCCGAAAAAGCAGTCACTCCAAATTGTGAAAATGTCTCACTTGAAGTCAGGAGTCATGGGGATTATTTCTCGCCCAGTTATTCGCTAGATGACCCTGCCGTAATTTATAGAAACCAAACAATTGGCCAAGTGGAGCTAATCGAGCGAGCGATCAATTCTTCAATAAATGGACGGTTTGGCTTAACAGTTAATAACTCGAGTTTAGAAAGTTTAGTATTTCAAGCGCTAATCCCAGCTCTAACCGAAAATTCTGTG
>CAJBBC010000146.1 GCA_903951185.1 uncultured Actinomycetes bacterium | reverse complement strand
GAGATTTAGGCGCGCTAGGTGAGGATTTTGCTGCCACCTGGTTAGTCAAGAATGGTTACCAAATATTGGACCGTAACTGGCGAGGTGAACGAGTTGAACTTGATATTGTCGCTCGGCAGAATAGAACTTTAGTTTTTGTTGAAGTCAAAACGAGACGATCCAATACTTCGGGGTATCCAGCTGAAGCTATAACACCAGAAAAACTAGCTCGACTTAAGTCGGCCGCATTGCAGTGGTTAGCGGCACATCAAATTTCTGTAGCTGGTTTACGAATTGATGTGATGGCTTTACTTTTCGATGGTTCAAAATTTCAAGTAACCCAAATTCGAGACATTCAATAGTGAATTTCTTAGTAGGCCAACTCAAAGTACTGGTGCGCTGCGTCGGTGAATCTAAATGGGTTTAGCGCGCTGCAGTGGTGTAGTACTAAACGGAGTTGAGGGTTTAGTTGTTGAGATCGAAGCTTTTATCAGCCAAGGTTTACCGGGGATGAATATCGTTGGCCTTGCCGATACTGCAGTGGGTGAATCGAGAGATCGTGTCCGAGCTGCGATCTCAAATAGTAATTTACCTTGGCCAGGTGAGCGAAAAATCACGATCGGTTTATCACCTGCTTCATTACACAAACGCGGTGCATCCCTTGATTTAGGAATAGCACTAGCAATCATGGCGGCGAATAGAAAAATACCTGAACTTGTTGACACAGTGGTAGTCGGCGAATTGGCGTTGGATGGAAAAGTTAGGCCTATCCGCGGAGTACTGGTTGCTGCGCTGAGTGCCCATCATGCTGGGATTAAAACTTTATTAGTTCCATTTACTCAAGTCAGCGAAGCAAATTTAGTTCCGGGACTAACGGTAGTTGGCGTGAGTTCACTTAATGACGCAGTTGCTTATGCAACTGGCGTTGATTTCGACTTACCTGATATTTCAGTTTTGGAAAATCAAACTGATTCACCTGCTCAATTTTCAGAACTTTTAGTTCCAGATTTAAGTGATGTGCGCGGTCAACCGCTGGCAAGACGAGCATTAGAAATTGCCGCAGCAGGTGGTCACCATATCGCGATGATGGGTAGTCCTGGAGTAGGTAAAACTATGTTGGCCCAGCGCTTACCTGGTTTACTGCCACCACTTGATGACAAATTGGCGGTCGAAGTAACGGCAATACATTCAGCTGCTGGAAAATTGCGAACTGGTCAAGGATTAATTCGGACTCCGCCATTTGAAGCTCCACATCACACTGCAACTACAGCGGCTTTAATAGGTGGCGGCAGTAACACAGCTCGAGTTGGCATAGTTACGTTGGCTCATGGCGGCGTACTTTGTGTAGATGAAGCCGCTGAATTTAATCGCCCAGTTTTAGACGCCTTACGGCAACCCCTTGAATCCGGAGTAGTTTCAATCGCACGAGCAGGCTTCCAAATTGAATTACCAGCAAGATTTCAATTAGTTCTTGCTTCCAATCCTTGTCCCTGCGGCAAATTTGTCGGAACTGGTAGCGAATGCAGTTGTGCGCCAATTATTCGCCGCCGCTATCTTGCTCGACTTTCTGGCCCACTACTTGATCGAATTGACGTTCGAGTTACTTTAAATCGCCCAACTTTAGCTGAACTAGATTCAAGCCTTAATAGTTCAGTAAATGCTATTGAAGATACTGCCAGTGCCCGCGCCCGAGTACTTGCTGCTCGAGCACGAGCTGCAAAACGTTTTGAAAACACGCCATGGCTACTTAATGCCAACATCCCTGGACCTCAATTACGCAAGCGGTTTCCACTAAATCAAAAAGCTAAGCAACTGCTCTTAAAAAGTGCCAAGAGTTTTTCAGCTCGAGGAATTGATCGCACTATTCGGATTGCCTGGACTATTGCTGACTTAGCAGATCATCCGGAACCGACTATTTCAGATATTGAACAAGCGTTAGTTTTCCGCGATGGAAACGGATCTTGGCAATGTTAATTGATGATCGAACTGCTCGAATTCTATTGGCTCATTTTGGGGAACCAGGTGACGAGAAAATAGGCGCTCAAGTTGCACAATTTGGCGCCATCGAAACTTTAGCTAAATTAAGAACCAGAAACTCGAGATTCCAAACAGCTCAATCAGAATTGGAACTAAATAAAGTAGTTTCCGAAATAATGCGGATGACCGCCAAATCCAAAAGTGAAATTTTAATACCCAGCGATACTTGCTGGCCGGCGCCAATTAACGATTTAGATTTTGCAGCGCCAATTTGTTTATGGGTTAAAGGTGATTTGGATTTAGCAGAACTCATTGATCCTTCAATTGCCATAGTGGGTGCTCGAGCAGCAACTAGTTATGGTGAGCGAGTTAGCTCTGAACTCGGCTCCACATTAGGTGAGTGGGGGATCACGACAATTTCAGGCGCCGCTTATGGAATTGATGCAGCTGCGCACCGCGGGTCAATCGCTGCAGACGGAAAAACAATTGCGGTACTTGCTTGTGGAATAGATTTGGCCTATCCAAGCGCACATAGTGCGCTACTGAATCGAATCTGTGCATCCGGGTCAGTGATCACTGAAGCACCGCCTGGCGCGCCACCACTTAAACACCGGTTCTTAACGCGGAATCGAATTATTGCTGCCTTAAGTACTCAAGTTGTTGTAGTCGAAGCAGCACTTAGATCAGGCTCGCTTTCAACGGCTAACTGGGCAAATGCGATTGGCCGAAAAGTTTGGGGCGTACCAGGGCCAATAACCAGCGCAACTTCAGCTGGAGTACATCTTGGAATCCGCGAACAGAGTATGGCCATCTTGATGGAAAGTACCGATCTGGTTAGCGACTTAGTTCTTTAGTAACTGAAATGTCCTTGCAATTAGTTGCAAACCTTGTCACCGTAGATAGATGAGTACAAACCGCGCTGATTTTGAAAGCAGCCTTAACCGGTTTATTCAGTATCTGGAATTGGAATTAGGTCGCAGTGCCAATACAGCTAAGGCATATCGGCAAGACCTTGAGAACTTAATTGACTTTGCCCGTAGTCGCGAATGTAATGAATTAACCGATGTTGGCATTATGGAACTCCGCGGTTGGTTAGCTAGTC
>CAJBBC010000145.1 GCA_903951185.1 uncultured Actinomycetes bacterium | reverse complement strand
CGTAGCGTTGGAGTACAAGGAGATGGTCGAACTTACGGGCATCCGATCGTACTTCGCCCAGTTTCAAGCGAAGATGCCATGACCGCTGATTGGACGCGGTTACCTTATGACTTACTTGCTAAAATTTCGACACGCATCACTAACGAGGTTCGCGAAGTGAATCGTGTTGTACTAGATGTAACAAGTAAGCCACCTGGCACGATTGAATGGGAATAAATATGCAATTTTTATATAACCTCTTAGTTGTACTTCACTTTGTCGGACTTGCATCATTACTAGGCGGATTCCTGGTACAGATGTCGAGTGCCACCAAAGGAATCAACATGAGTATGTTTCATGGCGCTTTAACGCAACTTGTTACTGGTCTTGGGCTAGCTGGAATTTTGTCAGCCGAGTTATTGGCTGACGAGACAGTTGATCACACAAAAATTGGAATCAAACTTGGTGTGACTCTGGCTGTACTTGTGGTTGTTCTAATTGGACGCAAGTCAACAACTGATGCAAAGAGTATGTGGGCAACTGTTGGTGGCTTAACAATGCTGAACATTGTGATTGCTGTATTTATCTAGTTTAAATTTCGAGAATAAAACTCCCAGACTTAGTCTGGGAGTTTTATTTGTTTAAAACCTTCAGCTAATCGACCGTCAGGTAAACCTGCTTTTTCAGCAGCAAGTTTTTGCCATTCACGCACCATCTCCGCAAGTTTTTCAGGCTGGCTTAACTGACTAGCATGTGCACTAATTGCTTCAATTTTTTGATCAAATTTTTCTGTTACATCAAGCCAATGATTTGGATTCGTATCACCTTGTAACCAAAGCCAGTTAACAGTCCAGGCTTCCAGGCCTTCAACTTTTCGTAGTTCTGGGTAGGCGAATGGATTTCTAACGGCTGGATATATAGCTTGAGTAGTTGCCTCACCAGCAGCCATATGGTCTGGATGGGTAGCCGGCAAGCGTTCCCAATTACGTTCCGGCGTCTGGGTAATAACAAGTTGAGGCTTTACTTTGCGCATAACTCGAACAATGTCACGTTGGACATCGTGGGTCGGCTGCAGATATCCATCTTTATATCCCAAGAAATGTATATCCGTTACACCTAATACTTTGCCTGCAGCAATTTGTTCACCACGGCGGATATTTGGTATTTCACTACGATCAGTACTGTCATCAAAACCACCAGCATCACCGTCGGTGCAAACGCAATATGTGACTTGAATACCTAATGAAGTAAAGGTTGCGATTGTGCCGCCTGCACCAAAATCCACATCATCTGGATGAGCAGTGACGACAAGTACACGCTCAACGCCTTCAGGAATACCAAATTTATCTAAATCAGTTACAGTCACGTACTCAACTCTACGGGTGTCTGATGGCAAACGTAGAATCGTACTTGTGCCTGCGCATCTAATCGACGATTTAAACGAGCCTCAGCGACAGGCAGTAACTCATGCGGGCGGCCCACTTTTAGTTGTGGCTGGTGCTGGTTCTGGAAAGACTCGCGTTTTAACTCGACGGATTGCTTATTTACTTGCCGAGCGTAATGTTCACCCTGGTGAAGTTCTTGCTATCACTTTTACCAATAAAGCCGCCAATGAAATGAAAGAGCGGGTTGCGCACATAGTTGGACCACAAGCAAGATCGATGTGGGTATCGACTTTTCACTCTGCTTGCGTGCGAATACTTCGAGCTGAAGCTAAGCGACTAGGCCTCAAACCCACATTCAGTATTTACGATATGCAAGATTCAGTTCGACTTATGACGCTAGTTGCCAAAGAACTTGGTATTGATACAAAAATGTATTCGCCAAAGTTTCTGCTAAGCCAAGTCAGTAATCTAAAAAATGAATTAATTGACTATGAAGTTGCGGTAAGTAAGGCACAAAGTCCACAAGAGCAAACAGTGGCTGAAGTTTTTGGTGAATATCAACGTCGCCTGATGCGGGCTAGTGCCGTTGACTTCGATGATTTGATTGGGCACACGGTTGCACTTTTCCAGGCTTTCCCTGAAGTGGCAACCCAGTATCATCGCCGGTTTAGACATGTTCTAGTTGATGAGTACCAAGATACAAACCATGCTCAATATATTTTGATTCGAGAATTAGTTGGTGATGGTAAAGATGGGATTGAAGCTGCCGAACTATGTGTAGTCGGCGATGCAGACCAAAGTATCTATGCTTTCCGTGGTGCAAACATAAGAAATATTGTTGAATTTGAGCGAGATTACCCAAACGCAAAAACAGTGGTCCTTGAACAGAATTATCGATCAACTCAAAATATTTTGTCTAGCGCAAATTCAGTTATTGAAAAAAATGCTGGTCGACCAAAGAAGAATCTATGGACAGCGCAAGGTGATGGCGAGAAAATAACTATTTATTCAGCAGCTGATGAACATCATGAAGCTGATTTCATAGTTCGCCAAGTTCGAGATCTTATCGATAACCATGGCTTTAATTACAAAGATGTTGCAGTTTTCTACCGAACTAACAATCAATCTCGAAGTGTCGAGGAAGTTTTTATCAGAAGTGGAGTTCCGTACAAAGTTGTTGGTGGAACAAGATTCTATGAACGTAAAGAAATTCGAGATGCCTTAGCCTATTTACGAGTTACTACAAATCCAGCCGATGATGTATCACTTAGAAGGATTATTAATACGCCTCGTCGCGGTATTGGCGATAAAGCCGAAGAAGCTGTCGAGAACTTTGCTCGACGCGAGAAATTAACCTTTAGTGAGGCCATCGAGCGCGTTACCGAAATAAATACACTGGCGACAAGATCACAGACTGCATTAAAGAATTTTGGCGACCTACTCAATTTATTGCGAGTTATGGACGACTCCGGTGCTGGTCCAGCGGAAATTGTGCATACTGTTTTAGAAGCATCCGGTTTACTTGCTGAACTTGCTAATAGTAAAGACCCGCAAGACGAAGTTCGGATTGAGAATCTAGCTGAATTAGAAAATGTGGCTAGAGAGTACGAAGAGTTGTTTCAGTCGGAAAGTGAAGATAAAACACCTGCGCGACTTTCTGATTTCCTCGAACGAGTATCGCTTGTTGCTGACTCAGATGAAATACCAAAAGATGATGCCCATGGTGGCGTTATCACCATGATGACTTTACATACGGCAAAAGGTTTAGAGTTTCCAGTCGTATTCTTAACTGGAATGGAAGAGGGTATTTTCCCGCATTCACGCTCACTCGGTTCAGATACCGAATTACAAGAAGAACGTCGACTTGCTTACGTAGGAATGACTCGAGCCATGCAGCGACTCTATTTAACTCGAGCAGCCGCGCGGTCGACATGGGGCCAAGCCAACTTCAATCCTGAGTCCCGATTCTTAACTGAGTTACCGCCAGAACTAGTTGACCGCCAAGGTGAAGAGTATTCACCAATTGGATTAAGTGGTACTGATTTCCAACGCCCAGCAAAACGAACTGAGCCAGTGATGGTTCTAAATATTGGTGATCGAGTATTACATGACAAGTTTGGCATGGGTACTGTTATTGCGGTCCAAGGTGAGAATGAGAAAGCTGAAGCAACAATTGACTTTAAGAGTGCTGGTGAAAAGCGTTTACTACTTAGGTATGCGCCCGTTGAAAAACTCTAGTTTTTAACTAGTTCCCCAGAGCCAACCAGCTGGATTGATGAATTCGCCATCTTTTAGAACTTCGAAGTGTAAATGTGGGCCAGTTGTATTGCCACTAGTGCCAGATAAGCCAATATTTGTGCCAGCTGCAATTTCCTTGCCGACTGTAGTTTCAAAAATCTTTGATAAGTGATTGTAAGTCGTTAAGTAACCGTCACCATTATCAATAACTACCCGGTAACCATAAGCACCTTCGTAACCAGCTTCAACAACTGTTCCAGATGCAGCTGTATAAACGCGAGTTCCAAAAGGTACGCGGAAATCTAAACCAGTATGTACGCCACCAGACCAGATTCGACCACGTTGCATGAATCGAGCAGAAAGTTGGTAACCATCTTGAATAGGAACTAATACTTTGCCGATGGCTTGAATACGTTGAGCTTGGGCAATAGCTGCTTGCTTATTTCGGCTCGCTTCTTCAATTGCGGCGGCAACTTTAGCTTCAGCTTCAGCTTCAGCGGCCCGGGCAATTTCTTGTTCTTGAACTTGAAGTTGGGCACGCTGATTAGCATCATCTTGAACTTGGGCAATTAAATCGATTAAGTTTTCAGAAGAACCTGAAACAGCCTGGATTGCTCGAATATCAGTTGTCTTTAAAGTTGGAGTGGTATCGATAACTGCAGTTAAGTCAGTAGCTGGATCAGTTACTGCAGAGGCTTTCGCAGCGGCTTCGGCGTCAGCTAAGTTATCGCGTTCATTTGAACGGCTTGCAGTTTGAGCTCGATTTGTGAATGCGTCTACTACGACCGAAGTTTTAACCACCGGAATTGAGGTCGTTGTATCCTCAACTTTTTTAGTAACTGAAGTGTTCACAGTTGGGATTGAACTTCCGCCAGTAACAATTACTGAACTCATGCCAGCTAGGCCGGCTAGGGCGGAAACAGACTTTGGTTTTACCGGCTTCTTTTTTGGTGCGCTATGGCGTCCGGCTCTGTGTTTTCCAGCGGACTGTCTACCAGCGGACTGCCCACCAGCGGACTGTTTACCAGTTGAGGAGTTACTCATTGGCACACCCTTCCGCCAGTTAGTTTGGAAAAATCCTTATTTCTTAACTCTTTTCTACCTGAAAATATGCCAATTTGGAAACCAAACTGTGATGTCGGGGGTATTTATGACATAACTAATGTTGAAAACAGTGAATAATCGACGAATATCCTCTAAATAAAGAGTTATTCATCCGCATACCTTTATGTGAATTGGCTCACGCCTTGAGACAGTCAATTAACTCCTATATTTGAGTTCTATGAATAATTTGGCGAAATCAAGTGAATCCAACCAGCAGCCGATTCGGGTTTTAATCGCAAAAGCCGGACTCGATGGACATGATCGTGGGGCCAAAGTAGTTGTTCGAGCCCTTGAAGATGCTGGGGTTGAGGTCCACTACACGGGACTACACCAAACTGCTGAGCAAATTGTGGTTAGCGCAATTGAAAATAGCGTAGGTGCGATTGGCATATCCGTCTTATCCGGGGCGCATCAAACTATTTTTCCAGAAATTATCGAGTTACTTAAATCCAAGGATCGAATGGATATCTTGGTATTCGGTGGCGGAGTTATCCCGGAAGACGACATTCCAGAATTGTTGAAGGTTGGCGTGAAGGTTATTTTCACTCCGGGCACGCCACTTTCGACGTTAACCAATTGGGTTATTGAGAACCTGCGTTAACTCTGTATCTAACCCTGATCTAATCTTGTCTTTATAACTTAAGAAAAAGCTAGAAAAAGTAATAACAAATTAAAAACCTTATTTTGTTGTAAATAGAAAGTGGTCGGAAGAGTGGATCTTTACGAATACCAAGCTAAAGAACTATTCGGTGCTCATGGCGTTCCAGTTGTACCTGGCTACGTTTGCACCACACCGGCAGAAGCGAAAGCAGCCGCAGAAAAAATTGGATCAACTGTTGTAGTTAAAGCTCAGGTGAAAACTGGCGGTCGAGGTAAAGCCGGTGGAGTTAAGTTAGCCGAAACTCCAAATGAAGCAGCCGATCGGGCAAAAGATATTTTAGGTCTGGATATTAAGGGCCACGTTGTTCATAAAGTTTTAGTAACTGCCGCAGCCGAGATCGCTGAAGAGTATTACGTTTCATTTTTATTAGATCGCTCAAATCGAACATTTCTTGCCATGGCCAGCGTTGAAGGTGGAATGGATATTGAAGAAGTTGCCGAACACACGCCTCATTTAATTTTCAAAGAAGAAATTGATCCTAAAGTTGG
>CAJBBC010000144.1 GCA_903951185.1 uncultured Actinomycetes bacterium | reverse complement strand
GTAACAATTCTTTTTTCTAAATCCGCACGAGTCACTCCAAATTTGGCTAACTCATCCAGCGGTAAATAGACTCGGCCGCGTTCTAAATCTTCACCTATGTCTCTAATGAAGTTTGCTAATTGAAATGCCACACCTAAATCTTTTGCATAGTCGTAGGCTCGATCATCAGTTGGTTCCAAAATCGGAATCATTTGCAAGCCGATGACGGCAGCAGAGCCGTACACATATTCGTATAAATCTTCGTAAGTTTGGTATTGCGTGATGGTTAAATCCATTTCCATCGAGTGCAAGAACGCCTCGAAGTGTGCTTTTGGGATATTCCATCGTTGAACTGTGTGTAAAACTGCTCGGCAAACTGGATCGTCAGTTTCTCCAGAATCATAACTGGCTAAAAATTCCAGTCCCCATTTTTTAAGCTCAGCTGCTTTTTGTTCCGTTGAAAGAGTGGAAGCCAAATCATCAACAATTTCGTCCGCGTAGCGAGCAAATCCATAAAGTGCGTGTACGTATGGCCGCTTTTCAGGCGGTAGGAGCAAAGTGGCTAAATAATAAGTCTTCCCATGCTTTTTATTTAATTGCCGGCAAAGTTCATAAGATTCACGTAGAGCCGGATCGGTTATCCCGGCTGCGGTTAGATCCTTACCTTTACTCATACAGGTAACCTAATGCAACAGAGTAGAAATATTGAAAGGTACACCCGTTGGTAAGTCCAAGCCCAGGATTAATGGCCGCTTTACTTAAATCAGGCCACCTATCTGGCGTTGTTCGCTGGAAAGTTGATCTTTCCACTCAGATTGTGGCAACTGAGATAAGTGCATCCGGATTTGCTGGTTATTTCCTTGAAACTTCTGGCGCTGTAACTCTTGAGCAAACTTTCGATTTATTCAGTAACCAACTTAAATTTGAAAAGTTAAGTTTAACTAATTTTGAGTCTCAGTTAAAAACACTAGTTCCTACTCAGTCTGGCATTTTTATCGCTTGGTCTGGTTGGCAAGATTTTGCAAAAACAAATCCCGATGATGCCGCAGGTGTTATAGAAATCTTCGAAAGCGCTTGTGAAAGTTGGCCCGGAGTAGTTCTTGTAGTCGACAAGGCAGGAAAATTTCAAAACCTAAATGAACTGGCAGCTGGTTAGCGGATAACCATTTGCTGATAAAGCAGATTCTGCTCTGGCATCTCTGGCTTAATTCCGCGCTCGGCTTTATCGCCAATAATTAGTTGTCGTTCATGCGGAGAAGCTAATGCAGCAAATCCGAGTATGGCTGCAGCCAAAATGATTGCAACACCATCACTTAAATCTAAGAAAGTGTCAGTTGTTGCACTTGAATTGGCAATTCCATGAATAGTGAATGCAGCAATCACAATCACAACCACTCGAACGTACTTATGGGACAGGCCCGAGGCAGCAATTAAAGGGATTGCCCAGAGTAAATACCAAGGTTGAATCACAGGTCCAAAAATTACCAGCGCACTAAATGAGAATGCAGCTCCTCGGGTTGCGCTTCGACCTTCAGGTTTGAGAATTAGATACATGACTACAACTGCCAAGACAATTGATCCAATTGCTCTAGTTATGCTGACATAAAAATCTATTCGATTACCAAATCCAAGTAATTCCATAAAGTTTCCAAACATCATGCCGAGTGCAGTGAATGGGGATAGCCAACTTTTAACTGTTCCGGGTGTGCCCAAAGCAGCTAGCCATCCGAGCGGCCCGACGCCAGCAATAAGGGACATTGTAAATAAAGTCGTTGCGCTAACAAATCCTATTTTCAAACCTTGATTAATTCGACTTGCCCAATTTGACTGCGCTGAAATGTAAGCCAAGAACGGTAAGATAACTATGGCAACAGGTTTAATTCCAAGTGCCAGTGTGGCTAAGACTGCAGCCATAAACCAATTGTGTTTCAACCCAAACACCAAGGACACAACAACTAAAGCCGCCATTAACGCATCATTATGTGCACCAGCGACAAAGTGCATAATCACAAGTGGATTCATCGCACCTAGCCAAAGCGCAGACACATCACTTACGCCATGTTGTCTGGCCAGAAATGGGATTGCAACCGCTAAAGCAGCAACTCCAACTATTGCAAAAAATCTGAACCAGAGGGCACCAGTCAAGGAAGATGTTCCACTAATTTGTGCGACAAATTTTTCGATTAACAAAAAAGCTGGTCCGTACGGCGTTGGTGCTTCACCCCAAAGTGGATCAACACCAGATTTAAACCAACCAGGAACTAATGCGACACCATTCTCATACGGATTATGCCCAGCGAGTTGTAACTTTCCTTGCATGTAATAACTAAAGACATCTCTGCTAAAAAGCGGCGGAGTGAAGACCAGGGGTAAGCACCAAGCAAAAAGTGCAACATATAAAACCTTTAAATCTGAAATTTTATTGTGCAGCGCATCCATTCCAACAATTAGCCAAGCTTGCAAAATCAAAGCTGCGCCGACTACAACGAACGCCCTCGAGATTGATTGCCCTAGCGATTCAGTTTGTAAATAATCCACTATTACCCAGTCGAGGGCTCTGGCTGAAATGGGAAACCAACCGACACCTAGCGAACCAATTGCGAGGAATATCGAACCAAAAAATCCTGGCCAAACATATATGGCAACTATTGGAATACTTCTAAAGTATTTAGTGGCCATTCACCTAGGGTACTTAATTTAATTAACGAATGGCACGCGAGCGATATTTAGTGTCTTTGCCGGTTATCCGTTCAGCAGCAAGTCGACCTGAGATAAGCACCATCGGAACACCTACTCCTGGCTGAGTGCCTGATCCAGTGAAAACCACATTTTCGCCCCAAGTGTTCTTGGGACGGAAAGGACCTGTTTGGAAAAAAGTGTGTGCGGCAGCAAATGGAGCTCCGCGCTCCATTCCCTGATCAGCCCAGTCCTGTGGCGTTGTAATGTGTAATTTTTCTACAGAATTAGAAAAATCTGTGTAACCACGTTCTTCCAACACTTTATAAACTTCGTCACGATATTTTGGTTCAAAGTTCTTCCAATCGATGTCAGCATCAAGGTTAGGGGTTGGGAAAAGTACGTAGTAAACCTCTTTGCCAGCAGGAGCCAAATCGCGGTCACTTCTGGACGGGTTTGTTACCAAAATACTTGGATCAGTCATGACTACGCGCTGATCAATTAATTCATCAAAAACGCCAGACCAACTTTTACCAAAGTGAATATTGTGATGTGCAATGTGATCGTATTTTTTACTGGAGCCGGCAAGCATTAAGTAACAAGATGGGGAGTACTTAAGCCGTTTCACGGTCCATGGCTCTTGGTCTAGTAAATCCTTATGTGCAACTGGTAAATCTGGGTTTAGAACTACAACGTCAGCTGGAATGAATTCACCCGCTGCTGTTTCAACACCTAAAGCTCGATTGTTTTTAGTGCGTACTTTTGTGACAGTGGTGCTGTATTTAAATTCCACTCCATGTTTGGCAGCTGCGGCTGCCATTGCACTTGGAACTGCATGCATTCCACCTTTAGGGAAAAACACGCCTGCAACTGAATCCATATAAGCGATCACGGCGTAGATTGCCAGGGCATCGTATGGTGACAATCCGGCATACATAGCCTGGAATGAATAAACTCGCTGAGTTCGATCATCTTTTAGATATTGCTCTACTTTTGGTGCGAGTTTTCTAAAGCCACCGATACTTATTAGCTTGACTAAATCCTTAGAAATCAAGTCAACCGGACTATCGATATTTCGATCTATGAAATTTCGCATTTCATATTTATAAAGATCTGAAACAAAGTCGACATATTTTCGATATCCAGCGGCTTCGCCAGGCCCAATTACTTTTTCAAGTTCAGCAGCCATTTGCTCGGTGTCGCTATGTACATCCAGTTGGCTGCCATCGGCAAAGAATGTTCGGTAAAGCGGCTTGACTGGTTCAAGAGTTAACCAATCAGACATGTTTTCACCAAGGCAATCAAATGCATCAGCAATCAAATCAGGCATTGTCAGAACAGTAGGTCCGGTATCAAATTCATATCCGCCGTCACTAACTCGACCAGCTCGACCACCAGGGATTGATTCACGTTCAACTACGGTGACTTTACGACCAGCGCCGGCAAGTCGCATCGCTGCTGAGAGACCTGCTAATCCAGCACCGACAATCACAATGTTTTCAGTTGGCCCAGTAACAGTTCGCTGAGTAGTGCCGGGTACCCAATCTTTTAATCTGACCATTTATTTCTCTCGCTTCGTAGCCATTACAGCTAATTCAGTTAACGCATGTTTTGCTTCCGGTGACAAATCACTAAGTGAATTTAACGCTATTTCTAACTGACTTGAAATTCTTGATTCAATTTCCTGCTGCGCTCCACAGTTAATTAAGACTTCCTGTATTTGTGAGACTTCATGTTCAGTCAAATTTGGATTTCCCAGTTTCGAATCGATCAAGGCAATCTGCTGCGCGCTAGCAAGTTCTCGAGCCTTGGCAATCAACATAGTTTGTTTACCTTCTCGCAAATCGTCACCGCTTGGTTTGCCAGTAGTTTGGGTGTCACCAAATACACCCAGTAAATCGTCGCGCAGTTGGAATGCTTCACCAAGAGCTAGCCCATAACTTGAAAGCGCGTTTAAAGTTGATTGAGGTGCATTAGCAATTGCAGCGCCCATTAGTAGTGGCCGTTCAATGGTGTACTTCGCGCTCTTGAATCGAATTACAGTTGAGCTACGTTCAACCGAAATTTCGCCACGAACTTGCTCGAGTAGATCCAAATACTGTCCAGCCATTAACTCGGTGCGCATCACATGATAAATCTCATTGGCCCGCACTAGTTCATCACTAGTTAAACCACTTGTGAAAATAAGTTCATCAGCCCAGGAGAGTGCTAAGTCGCCGATAAGAATTGCTGCTCCGGCACCAAACCTCGGACCGTCGCTTAACCAATTACTGTCACTGTGGATTGCTTCAAACTGTTTATGAACTGCAGGTGCACCGCGCCTGGTGTCGCTGTTGTCCATAACATCGTCGTGAATCAGTGCACAGGCTTGAAGGAATTCAAGTGCAGCACAAGCACGCAGAATTGCTTCGCTATCTTGCCCACCGCTGGCTAAATAACCCCAGTATGCAAAAGCCGGGCGAAGCCGTTTTCCACCAGATACAAGATCCTCAAGTGATTGGACTAGCGGCAAAGTATCAACTGAAATATCAACCATAATTTCGCGATGCTCAGCAATAAATTCGGTGAGAGTTTGCTGAACTCGAATGCGTAGTTGATTTGTATCAAGTGGGTTACTCACCCCATAAGCGTATTGGTTTAGTTAAGAATTTGCAGACCCGATTTTTTCGGCGATAAATTCGGCATTCAAAACTGCTTGAGCCGGCCCAATTCCAAGCCATGAATGTTCCGGGATGCGAAATAAACCGCTGCTTGCGGTCAATAGCGTTGGCATATTGCGCCAATTAATCTTGATAGTTTCAGGTTTCAAATCGTTCACGATTACATAGTGTGCCGAGATCAATTCACCAGATGAATTCTCCACACCGATTAGTTCGTTTCCAATAGTCACTGGTGCAACGAAAGTATTGAACTCAAAATCCACGCCTAGTTTTTTACATCTTTCAAATAGCGCCTGGCTTAACTCAATTAGTCCGCCAGTTACTTGGTAAACCCCGAATACTGATTGAAGGTAGCTATTCAGTGCAATAAGTCCATTATCTGAATCTTTAGCGGCTGCAGTTTGCTGTCTGTATTTATCGGCTAATTCAATTAATGCCGGATCCTTTAGATTACGTTTAGTTAATCGTCGATAGCTAACGCACTTTAACCAGCTGCGAATACCAAACGCCTTTAGTACTTCACTAAAAGTAACTTGTGGTTTATCAAGTAGCAGACTTCGGGATTTCTGCCAAAGATTGCTTAACTCGAGCAAGTATTCCTGCCATTGTTTAGCACTCTCTTTTCCTAATTTCATTTCGATTTCAGCGATAGTCCGCCCGATACCGCTACCTGGAATTTGAAGTGTTTGTCCGCTGGAAAGTTTCAGATTAAGTGCCGTCGGAACTTCAGTAAGCTCAACTATTTCGTCTAACTCAGTTCCAGTTTTTAAAAATAAATCTCGATAGGCAGCTAATAAAGTTAGATCCTGATCAATTGTGACTACCGCACTTGACTCTTCAAAGACCGTTACCTCAAAGCCTTTAACTTTTAGTCGAGCAGCAGCTGCTAAGCCACCATGCCCAGCACCGATCACAATAACTTTTTTCATGGTTAATTAGCGATCCTAATTTTGAGGCACTGCTAAGTTAGCGATTTCCTTTGCCAAATTTTTTCCAACAGCTTCTTGACCTTTGGCATTCCAATGTCCGTCTTGCAAAAAGAAGTCATCAGCAGTTAGCCAAGGCGAAGTATCTAGGCAGGTCAATCCAACTACTTTGCAAGTTTCCAGAGTTTGTTTACGCAAGTTCTGGCCCGCAATTAAATCAGCCTGTATTGGCTTTAGTTCGTCATTTAGATGGGGGTTTGGAAAAGTGCCAAAGTAATAACTCTGGGGGATTACAACAACTACTAATTTTCCACCACGTTCACTAATTAGTGTATTTATGCGCGTTAACGAAGTGATCGCCCGATTTTTTAGTAAATCGGTTTCACCACGTTCGAGCTCAACTGAGTTTGGTGAATTAGGGATGCTCATTCCAGGTTTATAGAGATTTTCCCGATACTTTGAAACTGAAATAAGAGTCGCGGTTAACTTGGAAAACTCGCTCCAAGAGTTTCCAAAACTCCATGGCCAACGTAGCGAGCTAGGAACATTTAGAAGCTGCCCAGTAGCGCTCACTGAGCGACCCAAAAATTCAAGTTGATTAGTTTTTGGATCGTAAAATGTTTCATTCGGATCTGAGTAAAGGTCATTTCCCAAGTAGAGCCCGACGACCGCAACTTCTGGGGCTAGCGCAGGATTTGACTTTAAATAAAATTCGTAATGTTCTGGTTCAAATCCATTTATGTAGGAAAAATTCACTACCTGATTACGTGCAAAGTTTGAATTCTTTGCAAAAAAATCTGAATACTGTTCGTCATCTTCGATACCTTGGCCAAAAGAGAAGGAGTCCCCAAAAAATGCAACCTGAACATCCTTGAGTTCAGTGTCGACCGATTCTCTTAAGCCAAAGCTGTTTGTATTTACCGAGACACTCCATTCAGAGGCGGCCCAGTCAACAGAAATATTTGGCTTTGTAGGTAATGCACCAGATTCGGATGGGGTTATTTTTCCAGGTATGAAAATAAAATTACGCGCTGCCGCTTTTTCAGAGGTTAAAAAAGAATTTATTACTCGGGCGCCAATCTCAAGTCCGCCAAACACAATTACTAGCGGCAATAAAACAGCCAAGAATTTCTTTTTAATACTTGACTTACTTTTATTAGTCGAGTTCATATTTATCTGTGTAAACACCCTTCAAGTGCTCTGGCTGATCCTTCTTATAAAGGATGGCATTACCGACCGATAAGAAGTCTAGGTCAGAGCCCATAAAACACCGAAATGCATCAGCTGGAGATTCAACTATTGGTTCGCCGCGAACATTGAAGCTGGTATTTACGATAACTGGACACCCAGTCAATTCGTTAAACCTGCTAATTAGTGCATGGTATTTAGGATTGGTTTCGTTATGCACGGTTTGAATACGGGCTGAATAGTCAACGTGAGTGACTGCAGGTATCTGAGATCTTGGCACATTTAATTTATCAATTCCGAATAATGAGTTTTGATCAGTAGACATTTGAATCTGTTTACTCTTTGCAACGTCAGCAACCAAGAGCATGTAAGGGGATTCGGTTTCGATGTCAAACCATTCAGAGACATTTTCGCTAAGCACACTTGGGGCAAATGGCCGGAAAGATTCTCGGAATTTTACTTTCAAATTTAATGTGCGCTGAACTTCGGGGGAACGCGGATCAGCCAGAATTGAACGGCCGCCTAGTGCACGCGGGCCAAATTCCATTCGCCCTTGATGCCAACCAACAGCCATCCCGTCGGCGAGCGCCTGAGCTGTTGTCTGGATCATTTCCGATTCAGTGACAGTTTTGAATACTGCGCCAGCTTTT
>CAJBBC010000143.1 GCA_903951185.1 uncultured Actinomycetes bacterium | reverse complement strand
CCAGCTGCATTGGGCCGCGACACCGGATACCTAGCCGAGCATGGTTGGCAAATGGATCGTTTAGTTGGATATGACGCTTTTCCAAACACATCACATGTCGAATGTATTGCCAGTTTTACTCGAAAATAGCGGGTCGACTAGTTAGCCGACCTCTATATAAAGTATCTTGATGTCGAGATACTTTTTAGGAGCGCCATGAGCAGCCTTAATTCATTCAACGCAAAAACTTCACTTAAATCTGGATCTACTCAAGTTGAAATTTTTAGCTTAGGTGCGCTGCCTGGTACTGATCGTCTTCCGTACACTCACAAAGTTCTGCTCGAAAACCTACTTCGTACTGAAGATGGCGCTAACGTCACAGCTACTCAGATAGAGGCTCTGGCAAACTGGGATGCAACTGCGCAACCTACTGATGAAATTCAGTTCACGCCGGCTCGAGTAATAATGCAGGACTTCACTGGAGTGCCTTGTATCGTCGATTTAGCGACAATGCGCGAAGCTTTCACAAAACTTGGCGGCGATCCAAAACGAATCAATCCACTTGCTCCTGCTGAATTAGTTATTGACCATTCAGTTATTGCTGACTTTTTTGGTCGCGAAGACGCTGCTGAAGCGAATGTTGAACTTGAATATCAACGAAATGGTGAGCGTTATCAATTTCTTCGCTGGGGCCAGGATGCTTTTGATGATTTCAAAGTTGTACCGCCTGGTACCGGAATTGTTCATCAAGTAAATATTGAGGCGCTAGCCCGAGTAATTATGGTCCGCAATGGCCAGGCATACCCAGATACCTGCGTGGGCACTGACTCACACACCACCATGGTTAATGGTTTGGGTGTGCTTGGTTGGGGTGTTGGTGGTATCGAAGCAGAAGCCGCCATGCTTGGTCAACCTGTTTCAATGCTTATTCCGCGTGTAGTTGGTTTCAAATTACATGGCACGATGCCGCCTGGAACAACTGCTACTGACTTAGTGCTGACTATTACAGCAATGCTTCGCCAACACGGAGTGGTCGGTAAATTTGTGGAGTTTTATGGCGAAGGTGTAAGTGCAGTGTCACTTGCTAATCGAGCCACGATTGGAAATATGAGCCCTGAGTACGGCTCGACTGCAGCAGTATTCCCAATAGATGACGAAACTTTGAATTACCTAAAGCTAACTGGACGCCCACAAGCACAAATTGATTTAGTTCGTGATTACGCGCAAGCTCAGGGACTTTGGCATAACCCAGGTAAAGAGCCAATCTACAGCGAGTATCTCGAATTAGATCTGAAAACAATCGTGGCCTCAATCGCTGGCCCTAAGCGTCCACAAGATCGAATTGAACTCACTAACGCATCTAAAGCATTCGCAAAAGATTTGCCAACATATACAAATGAGGTAAGTAAAAAAGTAAATGTTGAATTAGCTGGGGATAAATTTGAGCTAGGTAATGGTGCGGTAGTAATTGCGGCTATAACCTCGTGCACTAATACTTCAAACCCATCAGTTATGTTGGCTGCTGGATTACTCGCCAAGAATGCAGTGGAAAAAGGTTTATCACGTAAACCATGGGTTAAGACCACTTTGGCCCCAGGATCTCAAGTAGTTACCGATTACTACAACAAAGCGGGCTTAACACCGTACTTAGATAAATTAGGTTTCAATCTCGTTGGCTACGGTTGCACCACATGCATCGGAAATTCTGGACCGCTAGAACCTGAAATAAGTTCAGCTATTCAGGCCAATGACTTAGCCGCCGCCGCTGTGTTATCTGGTAACCGTAATTTTGAGGGTCGAATAAACCCTGATGTAAAAATGAATTATCTTGCCTCACCGCCACTTGTTGTGGCGTATGCCATTGCTGGGTCGATGGATGTGGATTTAATTAATGATTCACTCGGTAATGATTTAAATGGTCAACCTGTGTACTTGAAAGATATTTGGCCGACTAACGAGCAAGTTGCAAAAATTGTGGAAAGTTCAATTGATGCGGATATGTTCACCTCCAGATATCGTGATGTTTTTGCCGGTGATGAGCGATGGAAGAATCTTGAAACACCAACCGGCGATGTCTTTAAATGGGATAGCAAGAGTACTTATGTGCGTAAGCCACCATATTTCGAAAATATGCCAGCACAGCCTGCGCCAGTGACTGACATTGTGAATGCACGTGTCCTTGCCAAGCTAGGAGATAGTGTGACAACCGATCACATCTCGCCGGCAGGTTCAATTCGCGCAGATAGTCCAGCTGGCATATATCTGAATGCTAATGGCGTTGAAAAGAAAGATTTTAATTCTTACGGTTCCCGTCGTGGAAATCATGAAGTTATGATTCGCGGTACTTTTGCAAACATACGATTGCGTAATCAACTTTTGACCGATGTTGAAGGTGGGTTCACGAGAGACTTTACGAAGCCACAGGCGCCACAAACCACAATCTATGAAGCATCAGTTGCTGCAGCGAAATCGAATTTACCCTTAGTAATTTTGGCTGGAAAAGAATACGGCTCAGGTTCTTCGCGTGATTGGGCAGCAAAAGGAACTGCACTCCTTGGCGTAAAAGCTGTCATTGCCGAATCCTATGAACGAATTCATCGGTCAAACTTAATCGGCATGGGCGTTTTACCTTTGCAATATGAAGAAGGAGTGACTGCTGATTCTTTAGGTTTAACTGGAACAGAAAGTTTTTCAATCGCTGGAGTTGTCGAATTGAATAATGGTAAAACACCAAAGACTGTTTCAGTAACCGCCACCGATGATGCTGGCAAGAGTGTTGCATTTAAGGCAATTCTTAGAATCGATACGCCAGGGGAAGCTGATTACTTCCGACATGGCGGGATTTTGCAGTACGTCTTAAGAAGTATGCTGGCTGCTTAATTCCATTGATTTAAGGCTTTATCAGTAAGTTTACGTAGCGAACATCTCTGTCACTAGAACTAAACTAATTAAGTGCAAACAGGTGATGAGAAAAGCTCTGAATTCGAAATGCTTAACCGCATCTCAGGTCCGGCGGATTTGCGCGACCTAAGCTTCAGCGAACTCGAAACCCTGAGTGCGCAAATACGAAAATTCTTAGTGACAAAAGTTTCTAAAACTGGTGGGCATCTTGGACCAAATCTTGGTGTTGTCGAATTAACTTTGGCGATTCATCGAGTATTTGATTCACCTCGAGATCCAATTCTTTGGGATACCGGACATCAAACTTATGTTCACAAAATAGTTACAGGTCGAGCGGAAAGTTTCGATACCCTGCGTCAGGTAGATGGTTTATCCGGTTACCCGAGTAGATCAGAAAGCATTCATGACGTAATTGAAAATAGTCATGCTTCTACAGCACTTTCATATGCAGATGGCATCGCAAAAGCTTTCGAAATCCATGGTGAAAAAGATCGACATGTTGTTGCTGTTGTTGGTGATGGCGCTTTGACTGGTGGGATGACTTGGGAAGCGATAAATAACATCGCCGATGGCTCACAACGTTCTGTGGTAATTGTGGTGAACGATAATGAACGTTCTTATTCACCTACTATTGGTGGGCTCGCACACCATCTGGCAACACTTAGAACCACACAAGGATACGAAAAATTTCTTGAATGGGGGAAGAGCGTACTTGAACGCACACCAGTAGTTGGCGCGCCAATGTTCGAGGCGCTACATGGAATGAATATAGGTTTTAAGGATTTCGTAGCACCGCAAGGTATGTTTGAAGACTTAGGTATTAAATATGTAGGTCCAGTTGACGGCCACAATATTGAAGAACTTGAATTTGCTTTACAACGAGCGCGTGATTTTGGCGCGCCAGTTATTGTTCATGCGATAACCGAAAAAGGTAGAGGCTATAAACCAGCCGAATTAGATGATGCTGAAAAATTCCATGCGGTAGGTGTAGTTGATCCAGATAATGGCAAGCCATTAAAAGTTTCTGGACCTACTTGGACAAATGTATTCAGTGAAGAGCTGGTTAATATTGGCTCACGTCGCCAAGATGTGGTGGCGATAACAGCTGCCATGCTTGGTCCAACTGGCCTAGATAAGTTCAAAGCGAATTTTCCAAATCGAACTTTTGACGTCGGAATAGCTGAACAACATGCAGTAACTAGCGCAGTAGGCATGTCACATGCTGGCCTTCATCCAGTTGTTGCTATCTACAGTACTTTCCTTAATCGAGCCATTGACCAAGTAATTATGGACTGTGCAATGCATGAAGCAGGTGTCACATTTGTTTTAGATCGTGCGGGAGTAACGGGCGACGATGGGCCAAGCCATAACGGTATGTGGGACATGGCACTGCTACGCGTAGTTCCAAATCTAGAATTGGCCGCACCTAGAGATGGTGAGCAGTTAAAGTTAGCGTTGAATCGGGCGATGGATAAATCAGATCATCCAACAGTCGTTAGATTTCCTAAAGGTGTACTAGGTAAAGAAGTCACTGCTGTAAGGCAATTACCATTTGGTGATTTGCTTCTGGATGCACAAGATCCTGATGTAACTATTGTGTCAATTGGTGCGCTTGCTGGTGCGGCGCTCGAAGCGGCACAGATACTGACCAGTCAAGGTTACCTAGTTAGTGTGATCGATCCAGTTTGGGCGTATCCAGTTAACCAACAACTTGTTACTCACTTGGCCACAAGTTCACTGGTAATTACAGTTGAAGATGGTTTAGTTTCTGGTGGAGTTGGTGATGCGATCGCAGCACAAATGCGAAACCAAGGTCTTGATAATCCCGTATTAAATCTTGGTATCCCGAAAGAATTTTTACGCCAAGCTAACCGTGGGGTTCTTTTAGCTGAATTTGGACTCGATGCACAAGGTATTGCGAAAACTGTGCGTGCCAGATTACAAGCTACTGTTGGTTAACTGATTTCTAGCACCTGACGCAAAATAGGTTGAACAAATTCTTTCTGCCAAGGGCGGACTCGAAACTCTTCAAAAATAAGTGAAATGTCTTCGAGATTATTCGGTTTTGCCCAAATAACCCTGCGGATTACTTCTGGTGTAATCAAATTTTCCACCGGCAATTTAAGTTCTTCGGCTTTCTTTCCTATTTCTAACTTTGTTGCTTCTAATTTGGCCCAAGCATCAGGATGTCGACTCTGCCAATTCCGTGCATTAGGTGGTCCTTCGTGTTTAAGTTTCAGATCCGGCAATTGTTGATCAGGTAATGCCATACCTTGTTGAAAAGCAAAGGACCAAGTATCCAAATACTTTCTAACCCCTCTTAATTTCATGAATGGTAACTTCAAAGCACTTTCCCAATCAGGTGACGAAGATATTTCCACAATGTGCGCGTCATTTAAAATTCGACCGCTAGCGATATCCGTTCGTTTAGCAATTTCAAGACGTGCTTCCCACAGTTGCTGAGCAATTCCCACTTGTCGTGCATCTTTGTGTTTGTGGATCCCTGAAGTTTTACGCCAAGGATCTGGCTTCGTACTTGGAAAAGTATTGTTTTTAATGTGTTCGAATTCCTGAATTGCCCAAGGCATTTTTGCTTCTTGTTCCAACTGTGCTGAAAGTAAATCCCAAAGTTCGATCAAGAATTCAACATCTAGAGCTGCGTACGCTAACCACTCATCAGGCAGTGGGCGAGTAGACCAATCAGCTGCACTATGTTCCTTTGCAAGCGATATACCTAAATGGGATTCGGTGAGTGTACCTAGCCCAACTTTTGGTAAACCTAAAAGTCGACCCGCAACTTCAGTGTCAAATAGATTCGTTTTTGGCTGTAAACCGACCTCAGCTAAACAAATCAAATCTTGACTAGCCGCGTGCAATATCCAATCAACGTCTTCAATCGCTTTTTGTATTTCAGCTAGATCAACAAATTCAATCGGATCAATCAAAAAAGTTCCACTGCCAGCTCGACGCAATTGCACTAAGTAGGCACGCTGGCTAAATCTAAAACCACTAGCACGCTCGGCATCAATGGCTACTGGCCCATGCCCATCAGCCAGTTTTTGAGCCGCCCGCTGCAACCCACGGGCACTATCGATTAAGTCGGGTAAACCGTCACGCGGTAAATCGATTCGAGTTGTTTCAGATTCAGACTCAGACATTAATTAACGGTTTCGGTTTATAGCCGATACTCCAGAAGGCATTGGAAGTAAACCAGAACACTGTTCAACAAAAACTAACCAAGCACTTAGTTGATTGCCGATGTCATTTGAATTAGGAGTCCAAGAAGCTCTGATTTCTACATCAGACTCGCGTTCTCGATCTTCTATACCGGCAAAGGATTTAGACACAGTTCTAGTCACTGTGCCACTTATATTGTGAAAACCGGTCGACTCTTGCGTTAATGCATCCATAATCCAAGACCAAGCTACTTCGTCAAAAATTTCATCACTGGCAACATCGGCTTCAATTGGTGCTCGAACAAAAGTAACTATTCGAACTGTGCCATCCCAAGTTTCCTGTCCTGCAGGATCATGTAAAACCACAAATCTTCCACTAGCTAAATCTTCATCCTCGGAATTAACTACATCAAGACTTAATGCAAAACTATGTGGGGCCAATCTTGCTGGGGCAGGAACTTCTTCGAGAATAAACTCAGGGCGAAGTTCAATCTTTTTTATACTCGCAACTACTTCTTCCCAGGTTTCCATGGAGTCCGCCTCAGTTGCAATAATCTTCACCTAATTGAGCCTAATTACTAAGAGGCTATTGAGATTGATGGCGCGCCGTCCCGCTCTACTGGATTGAAATATGTGTTTCAACGCAATCAGATAGAGTGCTTGGATGGCTGCGCTACTTGCTTTACTTTCTAGCTTTACTTGGGGAACTGCCGACTTCTTAGGTGGCATACTTTCCAAGCGTCGAAACGCAATAGCGGTAATCGGTGGCTCACAGCCCTTTGGATTAATTGCTATCACGATCGTGGCGTTGGCTTTCAATAAATTTTGGTTCAATGAGCAAATAATTATTTATGGAATATTTGCTGGGTTAATCGGGATGCTAGCCCTGATGGCGTACTACCAAGCACTCGCGACTGGATCAATGGGTATCGTCGCGCCCATCGGTTCGCTTGGTGTTTTAGTACCGCTGGTCTATGCATATCTTGATGGTGATAAACCAACCACGATGCAAAATATAGGTATTGTAGCTGCAATTATCGGTGTGGTACTTGCTAGCGGACCTGAATTCAGAGGTGGCACTAAAAGTGCTCCAATTTTACTTGCATTAGGTGCAGCAGTATTTTTCGGTTTCGTAGTTCTCTTCATGGCTAAAGGTGGGCAAATAAATGCACCCGCCACAGTTGTGGTCATGCGCGTATCGCAAGTGAGTGTGATGTTAACGCTCGCCTTGGTCCTACGAACACTTGGTGGTCTGAAGCGCGAAGATGTACCGCTACTTGCCGCAACTGGATCTATGGATGCAATTGCAAATGTATTTTTCACAACAGCTGCCAGCATCGGCATGCTGTCAATAGTTTCGGTTCTTGGGTCACTATTTCCGATTGCCACTGGAATTTTGGCTTGGTGGTTTTTAAAGGAACGACTTATTCTGATTCAATACATTGGAATTGTTGTGACGATGGCTGGGGTAGTAGCAATAACCTCAGGTTGATTTCGGTTCGAGTTTCATTGAGATCGAATTAATGCAGTATCGCAAATCAGTAGGTGTGCCGTAACCTTCACCAGCGAATACATGTCCAAGATGTGAATTGCAATTAGCGCAACGGATTTCAGTACGTTCCATACCTAAGGAATTATCAGTTATTTCAATAATGGATTCCTTGGCAAGTGGAGTGAAAAAAGATGGCCAACCACAGCCTGAGTGAAATTTATGTTCACTTCTAAATAACTGGGCGTCACATGCTCGGCAGCGATAAACGCCTTCGGTTTCAGTGTCTGTGTATTCACCAACAAATGGAGCCTCCGTACCTGCCTCACGTAAGACGTGGTATTCAGCAGGTGTTAGTTGTGCTTGCCATTCTTTTTCTGTTTTATTGATCAGAGATTTATTCATCGAGGGATCTTCTGCCGGCCTTTGTTCCATACATTAAATCTAACGTTTAATTCGAGAAACTGCGTGTTGACCTAATTTTGCTGTTATTCGATTTGGCCAAGTACTGATTATCGAACTTATTTGGCGGGTTGCCTCTAATTCGCTTTTTGAGATTTTGGTAGCTGAGCCAGTGCTGACCGGGGACTGGGTCAAATCCAATTCATCCACTAAATCAAGAGCTAACAACTGGGCAAGCAAATTTGGTCCGCCCTCACAAACTATTTTTTGATAATTAAGCTGATTCAGTATCTTTACAACGTTCGCTAAATCCATTGGGTCTGCTAGAACTTCTACATCAGCAAAATCTTTTAGATTCCGTAGATTCTCCAGCCAAATCTCATCCGCGGAAATCTGAGTAAAGATAATTGGCCGATTGTCATAGTCAGAAAATAGTCGAGTCGTTAAGTAGAAAGATAAACTTCGACAAAACACCGCAAGACGAGGGGTACTTATATTGAGAGCCCGATATTCTTCGGAGAGTTTTGGTGGCCGGTAATCCTCTGACACGGCAGTTTTCGCTCCGACTAGAACACAGTCTGAAATAGCTCTAAGTGTGAGCAAGACTCTTAGATCCAAAGGGCTCGACAGTCCTCGTGAAGATCCATCTGCATCTACAAAGAATCCATCTTTGCTAATCACCATGTTGGCTCGGAGTAATGATTCCTGGCTTGTTTTATAAAAGTTAGCAATCTCCAACACAGTTGCTTCAGTCAGATCCAACTCCATGGGGCAATCTTTGCATAGGCTGGGGAAGTGATTAGCCTCTGTACGCGTTTCCCAGTAACTTCAGCTGATCATATTGTTGAAGCATTTACGCCACCGCCTAGATTCGCAGATGTTCGATTAGCTAATTACATACCAAATCCAGCTGAACCGTCGCAAAGTGCGGCTTTGGCAAAAGTTAGCGAGTTCGCGCAAGGCGAAGTTTCAAGTAAACGGAAACTTTTTTCCAAATCAACGCCACAAACTGGCAAAGGTATTTACTTGGACGGAGGTTTCGGTGTTGGTAAAACACATTTACTCGCTGCCCTATTTTTTGAATTTGATGGCGCTGTGGCCTACGCGAGTTTCGTTGAGTACACAAATTTAGTAGGTGCTCTTGGTTTTGAAAAAACAGTTCAAGCACTTAGCCAATTCAAACTAGTCTGCATTGATGAATTCGAATTGGACGACCCAGGTGACACAGTACTGATGAGTACATTACTTAATCGACTTGCTGACATCGGAGTATCACTTGCTGCAACCAGCAACACGTTGCCTGATCGCCTAGGCGAGGACAGATTCGCAGCTGATGACTTTATGCGTGAGATACAAGGTCTAGCGGCACATTTTGAAATTATTCGAATTGAAGGCCCGGACTATCGGCATCGAGAGTCCGATGTGGCCGCACCAGCCCGAAAAGATTCACAGCTCGATAAAGAAACTCCAGACTATTCATTCGATGAAATGTCACAACTAGATGCACATTTACAGAAAGTTCATCCAAGTGCGTATGCGAAACTTTTTCAGGGGGTTCGCCAGGTACAAATTTCAAATTTAGTGACTATTACACACCAAGCAAATGCCCTTCGCTGGGTAGTATTCATCGACCGAATGTACGACTTACAAATTCCTTTTGCTTATTCTGGGATTTCGCTGGAACAACTATTCAGTGAAGAAATGAAAAAAGGCGGATACCGGAAAAAATACTTCCGCGCACTCTCAAGAATTAGCGCACTAAGTCGTGAGGCTAACTAACTTCTGTGGTCGATACAGGACTCGAACCTGTGACCTCTTCCATGTCAAGGAAGCGCGCTAACCAACTGCGCCAATCGACCTAGATCTGCTTCATTTGAGGTGGAGACGGGATTTGAACCCGTGTACGCGGCTTTGCAGGCCACTGCCTCGCCTCTCGGCCACTCCACCGCTGAACAACTCGCGGCAACGAGTTCTTCAGAGCGGATGACGGGATTCGAACCCGCGACCCTCACCTTGGCAAGGTGATGCTCTACCACTGAGCCACATCCGCATGCAGGTGAATAAGTAACACCTGACTGCGATACCTTATCCCAAAAGCAGGTCACCAATCAAAATAGGGTGTTTACATGGATCCCAACGCAGCAATCGCCATATTTGGCGAACAGGTTGCAACGGACTTAATCCGCGTATCAACTGATCCAACCGACTTAGACCACATGGGTTGGTGGGCGGTGACGCAGTCTTTCGAAGGTGAATTTCTAGCTTTTGAGTTCGCAACAGTTCAAGACTTAGCAACGTTTGACGTAGGCGTACGAGAATTGCCAACTATTTCTGTTAATTCGTGGCAACCATCGATGGACAAGCTGCAATATGAAAACGCCGTCGCGCAAATTAGAGCAGACATCGCACGTGGCTGGGTTTATCAAGCAAATCTTTGTTACGTATTGTCGGCGCAAATAAATAAACCATTTGATCCGATCGGTTTATGGCAACTACTTAAGGTTCATAATCCAGCTCCGTACTTAAGTGCACTCTATGTTCCAATGGCGCAAAGTGGACTTACTCAAGATATTGCTATCACAAGTGCATCTCCCGAACTTTTTTTGAAGCGCGAGAATGGCTTAATTAAATCAAGTCCGATAAAAGGAACTGCAAAAACAAAAAATGAATTATTGGAAAAAGATCGCGCTGAAAATGTAATGATCGTGGATTTGATTCGTAACGATCTATCTCAAGTGGCCACATTTGGTTCAGTGGAAGTACCTGATTTACTTCGTTTAGAAGTTCACCCAGGCTTAGTTCATTTAGTTAGTGATGTCCAAGGTTCAATTCCTGCTGATACTTCATGGCACAGCATATTGCAGGCAATGTCCCCGCCGGGCTCGGTAAGTGGCGCTCCTAAAAGTAGTGCTCTGGAAGTGATTAATAGATTGGAAAATACCAAACGTGGTATCTATTGTGGAGCTTTCGGTTTTGTGGATGCTCGGAATAAAACTGGAACGCTCGCGGTTGGAATAAGAACTTTCTGGGAATCATCATTTGAAGGACAGCGAAAGTTAAATTTTGGAACTGGTGCAGGCATTACGTGGGGAAGTGTGCCAGAACACGAGTGGCAAGAAACGCAATTGAAAGCTAGTAATTTATTGTGGGTAGCTAGCTTGGATCAGAGTTAGAGTGGTTTTCGTGGAGCAAACGTATTCATACGTTAACGGTGAATTAGTGTTGTCCGAACAAGCAACAGTTAGTGTTTTTGATCACGGCTTTACAGTTGCTGATGGAGTTTTTGAAACACTTAGATTCGAATCAGGATCAGTTTTTGCAGTGGATCTTCATTTACAGAGATTAGCTAGATCTGCGCAAGGTCTTGGAATAGCAAGCCCAGACTTAAAAACTTTACATAGGGCAATTGACCAAGTCGCCAAAGCTAATTCACATGTTGCAAATGGACGTATGCGGATAACTGTGACAAGCGGTCGAGGTCCACTTGGCTCCGATCGGTTAAGTGAAAAGCAAACTTTAGTTGTGTCAGTTGCGGAACAAAAAGCATGGGGTAAAAGTTCAGAGTTACTGGTTGTTCCCTGGATTCGAAATGAGCTATCTCCACTAGTGAGCTTTAAAACCACTTCGTATGCCGAGAATGTTTATGCCTTGGATGCGGCACTAAAGCATGGCTTTAGCGAAGCGATATTTCTAAACTCCCACGGTCTGCTAACTGAAGGCACTGGAAGTAATCTATTTATCGTGAAGTCTGGACAAATATTGACTCCACGAATCGAAAATGGATTACTACCGGGGATCACTCGCCAATTAGTAATTGATTGGGTAAGCCCTAATTTGGAACTCAGGGAAGTTGATTTAACTCAATCTGATTTATTCAGTGCTGATGAAATATTCATCACTTCTTCAACACGAAATGTCCACCCAGTTTCGAGAATCGCTCAATTAACTGCAGATCTCAAAGTGAATTCCGAAAAAACCTTAAACACAGGTATCGTTACAAGTGAAGTAGTCAGTATTTTTAATAAAAACAGTAAAGAGCAAGTGAATCCTTGATGTCAGCACGTAACCAAAATCAATCGGTTAAATCAAAAATCGGTGGCTTATATCGGTTACGACGTGACGCTGCTCGAACAAATAGAGCACTTGATGCAACTTGGAAGTTAATCGTCCTTGTTATTGGTATGACGCTTTTAGGTTTAGGTATTTTCTTTCTACTCTTCCCTGGACCGGGCTGGGCGATCATAATTATTGGTTTGATTATTCTTGCTTCGGAATACAGTTGGGCTAACCGCATGCTGCATCCAGTTAAGCGATTCACATCATCTTTGACCCTCAAATTAATGAGTGATGAATACAAGCAACGTCGGATGCACATAGCTCTGGTTGCGACATTCTTACTAGTTGTTTCAATGTATGCATATTGGGATGAATGGGGTTTGACTATGAACGGTGTCCGTGATTTAAGCTCGGCCATATTTAGCCTTTGAGATAGGCTTGATTCGGATCAATTCACTTTAAGGAATAAGCGTGCCTGCTGTACTAGTTGGAGACCAAAGGGTTTCAACCGAGATTCAAGTTGGCGCAACGGCTTTTGACGTAGTCGGCGATAAAGCTCGCCTCGTAGTTGTCGCAAAAGTAAATGGAGTGTTGGTCGATTTAAGCCATCCACTTCAAGACGGTGATGTCGTTCTACCAGTTTTGATCTCAGAGCCAGAAGGTTTGTCGGTTCTTAGGCACAGTGTGGCGCACATTGTGGCGCAGGCAACCCAGAATTTATTTAGTGATGTGAAGCTGGGTATTGGCCCGCCGATTAAAGACGGTTTTTTCTATGATTTCGGAACCACTCGGAGTTTCACCCCAGATGATTTAGCTGCCATTGAAAAAGAAGTTGTTGCGGTGATCAACTCGGGACAAAAATTTGTCCGGCGGGTTACCGATCGAAAGAGTGCGCAAAAAGAACTTAACCATGAGCCTTTCAAAATACGACTACTTGGCACTGATGAAAATGCACAAGTTATGTCTGAAGATGTAATGGAAGTCGGCGGCGGAGAGCTAACTATCTACGACAACATTGATTTACGATCAGGTGATAGTAAATGGTGTGACTTATGTCGCGGGCCTCATGTGCCTGATACTCGTTACATAGATCCAAGAGCAATTAAATTAATGCGAACTTCTGCGGCCTATTGGTTGGGCGACCAAAAGAACGAATCGATGCAAAGGGTTTACGGAACTGCTTGGCCAACGAAAGATGACTTGAAACAGTACTTAAATATGTTGGTGGAAGCTGAGAAGCGCGACCACCGAAAACTTGGTGTCGAGTTAGATTTATTTAGTTTTCCAGATGAGATAGGTAGTGGACTGGCTGTATTCCATCCAAAAGGCGGAATAGTCCGGCGCCAGATGGAAGATTATTCCAGAATTCGACATGAAGAAGCAGGATACGAATTCGTTTATACACCGCACATAACTAAGTCAACACTTTTTGAAACTTCTGGCCATTTAGATTGGTACAAAGAAGGTATGTTCCCAGCCATGCACTTGGATGAGGAATATCACGAAGATGGCACCGTAAAAAGACAGGGTCAGGATTATTACCTGAAGCCGATGAACTGCCCGTTCCACAATTTGATATATAAATCTCGAGGTAGAAGCTATCGCGAACTACCTTTGCGACTATTTGAATTCGGATCGGTTTATCGATACGAACGCTCAGGGGTAATTCACGGATTAACTCGAGTTCGAGGAATGACTCAGGACGATGCCCACATTTACTGCACTCGCGATCAGATGCAAGGTGAGTTAAAAAACTTATTAACTTTCGTTTTAGATTTACTTCGTGATTATGGTTTAGATGATTTTTACTTGGAATTGTCCACAAGAAATCCTGAAAAATCTATTGGTACAGATAGCGAATGGGATGAAGCAACTGCAGCATTAGCCGAGGCTGCTGGTGCATCCGGACTTGAATTAATTCCCGATCCTGGCGGCGCAGCTTTTTATGGACCGAAAATCTCAGTACAAGCTAGAGATGCGATTGGTCGGACTTGGCAAATGTCAACGATCCAGGTTGACTTCCAGTTGCCTCAACGTTTTGATCTTGAATACCAATCATCCGATGGCGAGCGTCAGCAGCCAATAATGATCCACCGTGCTCTCTTTGGCTCAATTGAGCGTTTCTTTGGTGTCTTGCTTGAGCATTATTCTGGTGCGTTTCCGCCATGGCTCGCGCCAGTGCAAGTAGTTGGCATTCCGATCGCAAGTTCGCATAACGAGTACTTACAAAAAGTCGCACGTCAGCTACGCGCGGCTGGAATCAGAGTTGAAGTCGATGTTTCTGATGAGCGGATGCAAAAGAAAATTAGAACAGCTGCATCACAGAAGATACCGTTCATGTTGATTGCCGGCGACGAGGATGTTGCAGCGAATGCAGTTTCTTTTAGATTCCGCGATGGAACTCAGGAAAATGGAATTTCAGTACCAGTAGCAATCTCTCGAATTGCTGAAATTGTTAAAGCGCGCAAACAGCTGTGACAAAGAGTTCGGGCAAAGATATTTGGTCTAGATTGTGGGCCCCGCATCGCCGTAGTTACATACTTGATGAAGCAGGCCAGTTTGATGAAAATTCTTGCCCTTTTTGTCTAGCTACACAGTTAAGTGATGAAGACGGACTTATCGTATTCCGGGGTTCAGACTGCTATGTAGTGATGAATAAATATCCGTATAACACGGGCCACTTATTAGTCTGTACTTATCGACACATTGCTTGGTATGACGAAATAACTGATCCTGAGCGCGACGAAATGTCTGCGTTAACAAAACGAGCAGTAGAAATCCTTCGGCAAACTGTGGGTGCGAGAGGTTTTAATATCGGATTAAATCAGGGTGACATTGCGGGTGCAGGTGTGGCGGGACACATCCATCAACACGTAGTACCACGCTGGGCTAACGACATTAATTTCATGCCAATCATCGGTCAAACAAAAGTGATGTCTGAATTGATAGAAGATACTCGAATCAAAATTTCAGATGCGTGGGCTGGTCACTAAATAGCTTGTGTTAATCGGCCTAATCGTATCCTCGACTTGAATGCGACTATCAAATAAAACGAATTTACTAGTAGCTTGGCTTCCAATTTGAACTTGTTCGTTATTCTTCGATGAAATTTCTAAATCGGTTGCGGAACTGTAATTCCAGAGCCGAGCTATACCGTTTACTACACCGATTCCAACTGGTTCAGTAATGTGTGCTACTGAACGTGTCTCATCACCATCAGTAACGGTTGGTAACCACGTTGGCTTAATACCTGATAACCATTTACTTATGATTTGGTTAGAAACTTGGTTATCAAATGGATAGACCGTTACTAATTGCGCTTCAGACCAAATGTCTTGCAGTCGAGGCAAACTAATCGGCAAGCCAGAAGTGTGCTTCAAAAAAATTGAACTGTTATCTATCGATTCATCAATCGCCGCGTCAGAAACATCAGCATGCACTAAGAGTTCTACGAGTTCTTCATGTTCACCAATTGTCAAAGTACGATGCTCATCATCTGCTGGAACGGGCGGTTGCCCCGGTTGCAAAATTTCATTGCGCAGAACATCTAGGACTCCCACATACTTTGTCTGCTCGTCATTTTCAATCGGGTAATACCGCATAGTGATGTCTTCACAAAGTACTAGTTCGCTCAGGGCAATAGCTTCATCAAAATCTGCTCGACCATTCACAGTGTTAACGGCCAGCACGGTGCGAGGTATGTCGTAATCAGCGGCTTGCTGCCAACAAGTGATGAGATTCGGAGCGAGCCCAATGTTGCCATCGATAACTCCAATTAAGCCATCGCAAGTGAGGATTACATCGGTTTCAATTAAATGCTCAGCAATGTTTAGTAATTCAAGGTTAATCGGCACCAGTTGTTGTAATTGCTCAAAAACTTGCGCTGGGGACCCGATAACACCCACAACTTTTGGGAGCGACTCTGCAGTTTGGGTATCTATCGATAACATCATTATTAGTAAATCGTAGTTTAGAAATTGAGGATCTCGTGCTCGACAATGGAAAAATGCGTTCTTTTTGGGCTAAACGTATCGATCCAGTTGCAAACTCTCTGCTAAAAATTGGAATAACGCCAGATGCGATCACTATTTTTGGTGCCAGCGTTGCCTGTTTAATTAGTTTTGTTTTTATTGGTCAAGGTTCATTTTTAGTCGGTGGGATAGCGTTAAGTTTGGCCGGGTTAAGCGATTTACTTGATGGCACCATGGCTCGTTTATCGAAT
>CAJBBC010000142.1 GCA_903951185.1 uncultured Actinomycetes bacterium | reverse complement strand
GTCAGTTCGAATAACTTTGGCACCAATTGATTCATAGAGAAAGATAGTTTCGGGAGCAGGGTGTCCATATTCATTATCTGCCCCCACTGAAACGATCGCGATCCTAGCCTGCGAACGTTGGGCGAATTTAACTGATTGATTGCGAGAGCCGTGATGTGGAATCTTAATTACATCAACAGCCAAATCACTAACTAGATTTAGAGCAGCTTCTTGCGCAGGTTCCTCTAAATCCCCTGGTAATAAAATTCGAATATCCCCAGCCTGAATTAGAAGTGACACACTGGCATTGTTAGGCGTGTCACTAGTTTGATCAATTTCAAAATGTGGCCAAATACAGAATAATTCAAGACTGCCAATTTTTAGATAGTCCGGATAACTCAAAATTGAGGCAGTTAAATTCTTTTCACTTAATACTTCTTGGACAAATTTAGTTGTTAACTCAGGCTGCGCTAATGGACTAATTCTGATTTCACCGATAGTCCGACCAGGTAATACTCCGGACAATCCAACAACATGGTCAGCATGAAAATGTGTAAGCAGTAAGAGTGGAATGCTATCGACTTCTAATTGAGTTAAGCAACGGTCGATTAATTCTGGATCACCACCAACGTCTACTAAAACAGCTTCATGTTTACTAATCCGAATAACAGTTGCATCACCCTGTCCGATGTCACAAGAAACAAGCTGCCAATTAGCTGGTACCCAGTTTCGAAAATTTACCATTGGTTTTAACCAAAGTAGTGACGCTAGTACTAGCCAAGTTGTCGCGGCAATATGTTTTTGGGCTGGCGTAGTTTTTGGCCATCTTTGGTGAGCTTGCACACCGGAAATTAGAACAAGTACTGCCAGAATAATTCCACCAGCACCTTGTGGCCATGGAATATTCAACCAACTTTGGATCGCAAAAAACTTTGCGGCTAAAACAATTCCCCAGGCTGGAATAGTTGCGAGCCAACCAAAGAAAATCCCCAGCGGTAACCAAATTTGTGAACTGAAGGCAGCAATTAATCCCAACCCCATGGTTGGCCCAGCAAGTGGTACTGAAATTAAATTAGCCGGCAAACTGCCAAACGAAATAGGTGAACCAAGCCCAATCAAAATTGGGAAAACAGCAAGTTGGGCACTAATTGTTACAACTAACCCCGCAACTAACCACTCAGGTATCAAAGTTGGTAAAAGCCGATCAAGGGAGCGCAAAATTGCTTTGGCCCAGAGTAATAAACCAGCTGTAGCAAAAACTGATAGCGCGAATCCAAAAGATATAGAAAGCCAAGGATCTAACACAATCAAACCAATCACTGCGCCCGTTAATGCTGGCAGCGGGGATTTTGGAGATTTGGAGACTATCGCTAGCACCATAAGTAAACCCATAATCGTGGCTCGTAAAACACTTGGCTGTGGTCTAACGATCACCACAAATCCAGCTAAAGCAATTAGCGAAACAAAATACTTGGTGCGAGTTGTTAAATTGAATCGACTACCTAGAGCGATAACTACGGCTATTAATAATGTGACATTACTTCCTGATACTGCAGTTAAGTGCGTTAATCCAGCAGATTTCATATCCGCGGCTAACTCACTTGATAATTTACTAACATCACCAACAGCAAGACCAGGTACTAAGCCAGCAACTTGTGGATTTTGGGTTGCTAATGACTGATGTAAGCCAAGTCTTAATTTAGCGGCAATGTATTGGTACATCGGCGGCGTCTGGATTACTTCAATTGGACCAAGGACTGTTAATTCGGCTGCATACCCTCTAATTAACTGTCCAGCTCTAACTTTCCCCACAAATGAAAGTTCGGTGCCGGGTGGAAAAGTTTTTAATCTGGCTAAATTTTCACCTGAGATAAAAACTTGAACCGGAATTCGAATTTTAAAAACTCGATCGCGATATTCAATTTGAGAGATCCGAAACTTAAATACCCCAAAATCACGAGTATTTAAATCTAAAGAATTTGTAACTTTACTTCGTTTAACATCGTCAATCAATTGTCCAGCCACAGTTATTACTGCATGCTCATTCGAAATAGTGTTTAGCGGTTCGGTGGTTAGTGGTTCTAGTCGCAGTAAAGCCAAGATAAATCCAACACAAAAACCAATAACTACATATTTTGTGCTAACAATTGACCAGTTGCGAAATATTTTTTGTTTGACTAGGGCGAAAGTTAAGAAAACTAAAGTGATAACCCAAATGAATAAAAGAAATGGACTCTGCCGACTGGCGACCAGCAAAGTTCCCAAAGTGGAAAGCCATAATCCCAACGAAAGTGGTAAAAGTCTTAAATCCATCAGATCCGAACAGCGACTTTAAGTTGCTCAAATAGTTTTGGACCAATACCTTGAATTTCCTCTAACTCAGTTATTTTCGAGAATCTATTATGTACTTCGCGCCAATCTAAAATTCGTTTTGCCATTACTGGTCCAACCCCGGGC
>CAJBBC010000141.1 GCA_903951185.1 uncultured Actinomycetes bacterium | reverse complement strand
TGTTACATCTGTTTCGCCGCGTTCAGTTAATTCGTCAGCAAGTGAACAACCGACAATTCCGCCACCGATGATTACAATTTTTTGCACGAGTAGAGCCCTTCTCCGCCTAAAATGTGTGTTGCGTATTAAGCAACTTAGTGCGAGTTACGCAACACTTAATATCGTCCTATTCATTGGCTAAGTCGTCAAGTGGAATAACTAATTTGGGAAAGCAAACCGCCCAGGTGCTAAGCACCTGGGCGGTTTGGATGTCTAACTGTTGACTATTACTTAGTCCAGCTAGCTACTGCGTCTTTGTTTGCATCGATCCACTTCTGAGCTGCTGCTGCAGGATCAGTGCCAGATTCGATGTCAGCTGCAACAGCATTCTGATCAGCATTAGTCCACTTGAAGTTTTTAACGATCTTTGTGAACGGATCGTTAGCATCCATAAGTTTCTTGGAAGCTAGCTTCATTAATGGTGAAGATGGGTAGTCAGTTAGACCACTTGCTTCGCCTGCATCAGTCCAGTCATTCTTCGGGAAATTAACTCGAGCCAACGCAACCTTCGCAAGGAAGTTTTGTGGTTCGTAGAAGTAACCCAATGCTGGTGTCTTGTCAGCAGCTGCCTTTGTAAATACATCGATCAGTGCTTGTTCAGAACCAGTTGAAATGATTGTGTAGTTCAACTTGTTAGCTGAAACCATTTTTTCACCGATTGTGGTGTATCCCGGAGGACCTTCGTACCAAGCACCTTTACCTTTTGATTCGTCAGTAACGAATAAATCGGCGTACTTGTTTAGGTTTGCTGAGTCAGTGATGTCTGGGTATTCCTCAGCCATCCAAGCTGGTACGTACATACCAATTAAGCCCACGTTGCCGTTGTCACCAACTTCAACTACTGCGCCTCGGTCTGCCCATTCTTTCCAACGGCCGCCGCCCCAGTCTTCAATTACTAGGTCAATTGATCCAGCTTCCATTGCATCGTAAGTTACGCCTGCTTCTTCCAGAGTTACTTGTTCGATTGTGCAACCTGCTGCTTTAGCAACTTCAGTTACTACCTGAGCTGAAGCGGTGTAGCCAACCCAAGCATGCATAGCAATTGAGTAACTGCCACAAGCTTCGCCTGCACCTGCATCTGTAGAAGCTGCGTCATCAACGCCACCACCACAGGCGCTCAGGGTTAGACCAGCAACTGCAGTTATGACTGCAAGGCGCAAGCCCTTTCCTTTGTTCCGTACCATTCTTATCTCCTCGCTAGGAAATGGGTAACCGCGCGATTACCCTTCGAACCAACTTTTGCCAATTCGAAACTTATATTTCTTGCCTTTACTGACGTGGCGCCGAATTTCTTCGGACCGCGTATTGTGCAATTCGGTCAATCATGACGCCAAGTAGCAGAATGGAAAAACCTGCTACCAGACCCTTGCCTTGAAGCTCTGGCTTAGAACTACCGAGAATTACTAAGTAGCCTAAACCTCCAGCTCCAACAAACCCACCGATAACTACAACGGCGAGTACAAATATCAATCCTTGATTAGTTGCGAGCAAAAGGGAGTTCTTTGCCGCAGGAAGTTGTACTTTCGTTATCAATTGTCGTGTAGTGGAACCAGCTGAAGTAGCCGCTTCGATCATGGTTACCGGGACATCCCTAATTCCTTGGCCAACAATCTTCACAACCACTGGAATTGAGTAGACAATACCCGTTGCGATTGCGGTAAACCGGGCCGGACCAAAAAAGCCCAGCATCGGGATTAAGTAGACGAAAGCTGGCAAAACCTGTCCCGCATCCAAGATCGGTCGCAATACTCGATCAGCTTTGGCACTTCGTCCCACCCAAATACCTAAGGCCACCCCAACTAACATCGTCAATAATGTAGCCACAATCGTTTGGGCAAAAGTAATCATGGTGTCAAACCAAAGTCCACTTGCAACTATTGCACCAAGTAGGAAAACGGTAATCAGCGCTGACCTAAATCCACCGATTATTGCGCTTATTGCACTGATTGCCAGAATTGTTAAAAACCATGGAGCACCAGATAAAACACTTTCCAGTGGATTCAAGATTCCAACTGTGACAAATTTTATTAAGCCATCAGTAAAGAATGAAAAAGTTTCGGTTATCCAAACCACAGTGGTATCTGCACCATGTCCAATTTGTTCTGCGAAATTTATATTCTTTGGAAAGTAAGCCGCCCAGGCAAATTGCCGCGAAAGTATTATCGACGCAATTGTTGAAATTCCAGCAATAATCAATCCAATTTTTCGACGTTTAAGCTCTGCTGGACTTGGTGGGACGAAAGTATTTTGCTTAACGACAGCAGCGGTTGTTGAGCGATCTAGCATGATAGCCAAGAACACAACTGCAAAGCCAGCGACAAAGCCTTCACCAACATCACGAATGATAAGCGCTTCAATAACTGGCTTACCTAAGCCAGGCGCACCAATCAACGCTGCAATAACTACGAATGAAAGCGCGGCCATCACTGTTTGGTTTATGCCAAGTACGATCGTCTTTTTTGCCATTGGCAATTGAACTTTAGTTAGTGTTTGCGCACCAGTTGAACCCATTGAGACGCTGGCTTCAACTGGGCTTTTAGCGACACCACGAATACCAAAAGCTGTTAATCGAATGGCAATCGGAATCGAATAAACCATTGTGGCGATAGTTGCCGAAGCTGGACCAATTAAAAAGAAAAGTGCGAGTGGGGCAAGGTAAACCAAAGTTGGCAAAATCTGGGCTAAATCCAAAATTGGCGTTACTAATTTAAGTGCAAAATCTGAACGTCCAGCCCAAATTCCTACTGGGATACCAATAGCTAATGAAAGAAGAACTGCAGCAATTGTCATAGCTAGTGTGTCCATAGAGTCTTTCCATAAACCCAAAGCACCACAGGCAAAAGTTAAGGCCATTGCCATAATCGCAGTTTTTAATTTTGAAACAGCAAAAACTGTAAATCCAATTAAAGCTAGAACACCAAGCCAACCAATAAGCGGAATTGTGGCACCTTGCGTTGGAATCGAAATAATTTCGCGAATAAACGTCACAAATCCATCGATAATTTGTCGGATTGGGTTGAAGAAGTATTTAAATGCTGCACCATCAGTACGGTTGCCACGGATGGATTTGGCAACTTCACCAACAAATGATGTAAATGGAGTATTTTGCGGTACGGCAATCTCTAATGTGAATTTTCCATTAAAGAGTTTTGCTAAACCAATCCAAATTACGAAAACCCCACCAAGTAACCAGCTACGTTTAATTTCCCGTTTCCTGGAAGTGCCTAGTGCCAGATTGCTCATCCCTGAATTCCACCAATCAGTCGAAGGATGTCATTTGCACTAATCACGCCGATTGAATTGCCATTTTCAATAACTTGGACTGGGCCACTTGAATTCAACACAATTTCGGTCGCGTCACGAATAATCGTGTTTGCCGGCAACGTTGCTTGCGAAGGTAGTTCTGAATCCTTTAATGGACGAGCAATTGAGCGGACGCTTAAGACGTGAGATTTTGGAATATCTCGCGTGAAGTCAGCCACATATTCGTCAGCTGGATTACCAATTAGTTGTTCAGCAGTACCCATTTGAACTACGGCGCCATCGCGCATAATTGCGATTCGGTCGCCCAGCTTTAGGGCTTCGTCTAAATCGTGGGTAATAAAGATCATGGTTTTACCAAGTTCGCGATGTAGTCGGATTACTTCAGTTTGCATATCGCGACGGATAAGTGGATCAAGAGCAGAAAATGGCTCATCTAGGAACATAACTTCAGGATCAACAGCAAGCGCGCGAGCTAAGCCGACGCGCTGCTGCATACCACCGGAAAGTTGTTCCGGGTAAGCCTGCTCGAAACCTTCAAGTCCAACTAAATCAATTACTTCACGCGCCCTGGCATGACGCTTTTCTTTACTAACTCCATTAATCTCAAGCGCATAAGAAATGTTGTCAATTACTTTTCGATGCGGAAGTAAGCCAAAGTTTTGGAAAACCATTGAGAACCGAGTACGTCGAAGTTCACGTAGTCGTGATTGGGAAGCTTCTAAAATATCTTCGCCGTCCATCACAATATGACCGCTAGTCGGTTCAATTAGTCGCGTTAAACAACGAACTAAGGTGGATTTACCTGAGCCAGATAAACCCATCACAACGAAAACTTCTCCTGGCGCAACATCAAAAGAAACATCGCGCACTGCAGCTGTGTTACCTGTTTTTTCGCGCAGTTCGGCACGCGGAAGTGCGGCATCAGGACTGTCAACTATTTTTTCTGGATTAGGTCCAAAAACTTGCCAAAGATTTCGTACTGAAATTGCACTTGAACTATTGGTCATTTCTAGTTGCCCTTCGAGTCTGCAAACCAGTCGGATCTAGCCGGGGAGAGGTTCTGCCAGATGTGTTTATGTTCTAGATATTCTGCCAAACCAGCCTGGCCTAATTCACGGCCAATGCCAGATTGCTTATATCCACCCCATTCGGCTTGCGCCACATAAGGGTGAAAATCGTTAATCCAAATAGTGCCATGGCGAAGTTGGCGAGCAACGCGCTGGGCCTTCTCTGGGTCCTGGGTCCAAACTGCGCCAGCAAGTCCAAAAATAGTGTCATTGCCTAGTGCAATAGCTTGCTCTTCGGTATCAAAAACTTCAATTGTCATAATTGGGCCAAATGATTCGTCTTGGACACATTTCATCTTGGTATTGCAGTTATCTAGAACTGTTGGGCGATAGAAGTAACCATCTTGTAGATGTGGTTCAGTTGGGCGCGCCCCACCAGCGCGAAGTACGGCTCCTTCGGCAATTGCTGCCGATACGAATTGTTCAATTTTGTCCCGATGACCAGCGCTGATTAGAGCTCCAGTTTCAGCATTCTCATCATGCGAGCCGCCAAGAACAATTAAGTCAGCGCGGCGGGCCACTTCATCTGCAACTTGTCTATGCACACTACGTTCAACTAGCAATCGTGTGCCGGCTGAACATACTTGTCCTGAGTGCAAGAAAACTGCAGTTAGCGCATTATCAATTGCTGCATCTAAATCGCTATCTGCGAAAATAATATTTGGATTCTTGCCGCCGAGCTCTAAAGCAACACGCTTTACAGTTTCAGCTGCATTTGCCATAAGTCGTTTTCCAGTTACTAACCCACCGGTGAAAGAAACCATATCTACATCAGCGTGTGTACTTAGTGGTCCACCTGCAGTTGCGCCTGCACCCATAACTAAATTAGCTACGCCAGTTGGAACACCGGCTTCAGTTAAAACATCCATCAACATAGAAGTAGTGCTTGGTGTTAATTCACTTGGTTTAATTACAAAAGTACATCCTGTTGCTAATGCGGGTGCAATTTTCCAGGACGCTTGTAGTAGCGGATAGTTCCACGGTGTAATCATTGCAACAACGCCAACTGGTTCACTCACAATTGTGCTGCGCACGCCAGCTCTACCTGTTTCAACTTCTCGTTCGTGAGCTTTTGGTGCCTCGGTAGCGAAATAACGGAACACCGAAATAATATCGTCCAAGTCGTAACGCGCTTCGATAATTCGCTTGGCGGTATCTCGAGATTCAGCTTCAGCAAACAATTCTTTATCGCGTTCAAGAATGTCCGCAATTCGGTCGAGTAGTTTGCCACGTTGCTCACCACTGAATGAAGCCCAATGTCCATTGTCAAAAGCTTTTCGAGCTGCCGAAATCGCTTGATCAGTGTCATTCGCATTTGCTTCTTGAAATTCACCAACTGGTTTGCCAGATGCAGGATGAATTATGGTGCGCAATTCACCTGTCGAACTAGGTACCCGCTTCCCATCAATAAATAGCAAAGATACGTTTTCATACGTCATGCGTTAGACCGCCTTATATATAGGTAGCTTGAAACTGGAAATTCGCTGTTATCGACAGTATTAACCTTTTCGATTAGAGCCAATTGAGTCAAGAACAGTTCATTCTTCGTGACATAAGCGTACTTAAAGTCCATACTGTGAAACCTATTCCT
Organism: uncultured Actinomycetes bacterium; assembly: GCA_903951185.1. Taxonomy (GTDB): domain Bacteria; phylum Actinomycetota; class Actinomycetes; order S36-B12; family UBA5976; genus UBA5976. Next base: position 6,623 of record CAJBBC010000141.1, on the reverse strand, counting down.
GCCAGCTAGTTGGGTTACCCGAGAGGAGTTGCGCATTCTTAGCTAAATTCTTGCCAACACTAGCTAGCCCTAATTTAGTCATCCGATTTGTCGGACCAGAAATTACGATAGCTGCGATAACTTCTTGATGAGAATTTCGAATTGGCGCTGCAACTGCTGTGAAACCATCTTCCATTTCTTCATCCGCAATTGCATATCCTCGTTCTCGGACAGTTGCTAATTCTTTTTCAAATTGTGTGATTGAAGTGATAGTTCGACTAGCTAGTTTTTCAAATTTATTTGGTAGCACAGACTTTCGAGTTTTTTCGGGCAGCCAAGCTACTAAAACTTTTCCGGTAGCAGTGCAGTGGACTGGAACTATTTGGCCTAGCCAACTTCGCATTGTCATAATATGTGAGCCGGCAACTTGATCAACATACAGCACACGGTTTTCATTTAAGACCGCAATGTTTACTGTTTCACCGTATTGATCGGCAAGTGCGCGAGTTATTTCACGCGAACCAGAAACTGAATCTAAATTACTTGAGACAGTGCCGGCTAATCGAACTAAACCAATACCAAGTCGATACTTACCACGATCAGAAAGTTGTTCAACTAAATTTCGGGACAGTAATGCGGCAAGTAGGCGAGAGGCAGTTGATTTGTGAATGTTTAAAGTGGCAGCGATGTCGGTTACGCCAACTTCACCTTCCTGGGCCAAAATTTCCAGAATCTGTAAAGCTCGATCAACCGATTGAACGGCTGAACTCTCGCCAGAAAAACTGTTGCCCATGACGCAACATTATGCGCCATGAGCAACAGCCTTGTCTAGGTTTTACGAATTTAGAACAGTCCTTGCACCAAGCCATTTTCTAGTTTGATGGTGTTTGCCGCAGGAACCTTAGGTAAACCGGGCATTGTCATAATGTCGCCAGTAACAACCACAATGAATTCAGCGCCAGCACTTAAGCGAACTTCACGAATAGCAACTATGTGATTTGAAGGCGCACCTTTCAGGCTTGGATCAGTTGAGAATGAGTACTGAGTTTTAGCCATACAGATTGGGAACTTACCGTAGCCCGCATCTTCAAAAGCCTTTAGTTGATCACGCACAGCTTTTTCTGCGGTGATGTCACTTGCATCGTAAATGCTAGTTGCGATTGTTTTAACTTTGTCCCATAGCGATACTGAGTCTTCGTAAAGTGGTGCAAACTTTGCCGAACCTGATTCTGCAAGTGCCACTACTTTTTCAGCAAGTTCTTTAGTGCCCTTGCTTCCTTCAGCCCAGTGGGTACAAAGGACTGCATCTACGCCAAGTTCCGCACAGTACTTCTTCACTGCTTCGAATTCAGCTGGAGTGTCAGTTGTGAAGTTGTTAACGCCAACAACAACTGGCACGCCAAACTTTTGAACATTTTTAATATGACGACCAAGGTTAGCTAAACCTGCTTCAACAGCAGACACATTTTCTTTTCCTAAGTCATCTTTTGCAACACCACCATGCATTTTTAATGCACGAACAGTAGCCACAATCACTGCTGCAGCTGGAGCAAGTCCGGCTTTACGACACTTAATGTCAAAGAACTTTTCTGCACCAAGGTCAGCACCGAAGCCGGCCTCAGTAACCACATAGTCACCAAGACGAAGAGCCGTATCTGTAGCCAGCACAGTGTTACAACCATGCGCAATGTTCGCAAACGGACCGCCATGTACAAATGCCGGATTATTCTCAAGAGTTTGAACCAAGTTAGGCATCAATGCATCTTTAAGTAGAACTGTCATCGCACCGTGTGCATTAAGTTGCTTTGCGGTGATCGCTACTTTGTCGCGGGTGTAACCAATCACAATATTGCCAAGTCGACGTTCAAGATCTTCCAGATCCATTGCAAGGCAAAGAATAGCCATAACTTCAGACGCAACCGTGATATCAAAACCAGCTTCGCGTGGGTAACCATTGCCAGGTCCGCCCAAGGCAGCAGTGATCTGGCGTAAGGCACGGTCATTCATATCGATCACTCGTTTCCAAGCGATTCGGCGAACATCGATACCAAGTTCGTTACCCCAGTAGATGTGATTATCAATCATTGCTGAAAGCAAGTTGTGTGCCGCACCGATTGCATGGAAGTCACCGGTGAAGTGCAGGTTGATATCTTCCATTGGAATTACTTGAGCGTAACCACCACCGGCAGCGCCACCCTTCATACCAAAGCTTGGACCAAGTGAAGGTTCACGTAAACAGATAATGGCTTTCTTGCCAATTGCATTAAGTCCATCGCCAAGACCAACAGTTGTAGTGGTCTTACCTTCACCTGCAGGTGTTGGAGTCATTGCAGTAACAAGGATTAATTTTCCGCGTTCTTTCTTTTTGATTGAATCAATGAACTCCATTGAAACTTTGGCCTTAGTTGGGCCATAATTCAAAATTGCATCAGCTGGAATACCGATAGTGCTGGCAATTTCACCAATTGGTTTAATTTTGCCGGCACGCGCGATTTCTATATCTGATTTCATGCGGTTAACTCCTTTGATCGCTTAGTCACAAATTCTTCAAGTTCTTCTTTAATCGCAGTATCAATAGCTGGTGGCTCGTATTCCTCGAGCATCTTGTGGGCTATTTCACTTGCGCGTACGTCGGTTGTCTTTGAACCATTTCGAGTCCAGCGATCGAAATTGTCGCTAGATGAAAGGAACGGACGGTAGAACGCAGTACGGAAATTCTCCAAGGTGTGCATTGTGCCTAGGAAGTGACCACCATGACCAGCTTCAACATGTGAGTCATAAGCAAGTGATGCTTCATCGATTTGAATTGGCGTGAACTCTGCTTGTAGTTGGCCAAGGATTTCGTTATCCATTACAAACTTCTCATAACTAGCAACTAGTCCACCTTCAAGCCAGCCGGCTGAATGCAGTACGTAGTTAGTGCCAGATAAGAATGTTGCAGACATTGTCATCAAAGATTCATAGCCTGCTTGGGCATCTACAGTTTGGGAAGCATTTAAGCCACCACCTGAGCGGAATGGTAAGCCAAAGTGACGAGCAATCTGACCTGTACACAACTGACCCATTGCGGATTCAGGTGTACCGAACTGTGGTGAACCACTTTGCATATCAACATTGGACATAAAGGATCCGAATATAACTGGAGAACCTGGACGAATTAATTGAGATAACGCAATACCGGTCAGTGCTTCGGCAATTTGTTGAACAAGAGCTGCTGGGATTGTTACAGGTGACATCGCACCCATCATGATGAATGGAGTCAGAATAACTGCTTGGTTCGCAGCTGAATATTCGAATTGGGCATCAAGCATGCGATCATCCCAACGTAAAGGACTATTGCAATTGATCAGCGAAACGGTAGCCGGAGTTTTTTCAATCGATTCACGACTACCAAAAAGAATTTCAGTCATTTTTATGACGTCGCGCGCATTAGGACCTGATATGACATTTCCCATGTAGAACTTGTCAGTCAAAGTTTGTAATGCATATGTCATTTCAATATGTCGAGTATCTAAATGTGTATCGTCTGGTTCGCAAATAGTGTGCCCAGCGCTGTCCATTAATTTAAATGATTGAGCAAGCTTTACTAAACTCTGAAAGTCATCAAAAGTTGCAGTGCGACGAGTACCTAAATCGCGAACGAAAGGTGAACCGTAGTTTGCGGCGAAAACCATTGAGTCGCCACCGATGTGCACGTTATTTTCTGGGTTACGCGCTTGGACATCGAATTCACTTGGAGCTTTTTTAACCTGTTCAAGGATGAATTCAGGGTCGAATTTAACTAAATTGCCCTCAACTTTTTGACCGGCTGCACGGAATAGTTCAAGAGCACGATCGCTCATGAATTCAACGCCCATTTCACTTACTAGGCGCCGCCAACCTTTATCCAGTACCGCCATCGCGTCCTGAGAAAGAATCTCATAGCGAGGCATTTTGTTCTGGAACATGTTTCCTCCAATTATTCTGAAAATCACTTGACGAACACTCGTCAGATTACACTATTATGTGGAACAGGTGTTCCAGATGGTGGATTTAGTAGATCCTCCTGACCGGTACCTGGTGGACGGAGTTAGTACCTATTAATAGGTACTAACTCAAGGTGAAGTTTTGGTTTTAAAGATGTAGGTAAGGAGGCACCGATGGAAGATAAAGCCGTTACTGGCACACAATCCATTGATCGTGCCTGTGATTTATTAGTGCGGATTTTAGATTCGCAAGAACCACAGACTTTAACTGAATTAGTCTCGGCTACCGGTTTAGCAAAAGGTACGACTTCGCGCATTCTCAATGCACTTGAGCGTGCTGGCTTACTTGGTCGCGGACAATTTGGTGGCTTTGAAGCTGGTCCAGTACTAAATCAGTTTGCAGTTAAAGGCGGCGCATATGCCGCGTTAGTAAGTTCAGTTACACCGGCCATGGAGCGGATAGCGGAACAAACTCGGGAGACAGTAAGTCTTGCAGTAGTAGGTCACGCTGGTGTTGACAACATCGCTCAAGTTGCCGGTGATTATATTTTGGGTAGTCGCAATTGGGTTGGTGAAAGCGTGCCAAGGCATTGCAGCGCAGCTGGAAAAATTCTGATGGCATTTGCTGGCGCTAGTGCACCAATTGAATTAGTTGCCTTAACGCCAGACACAATTACTGATCAAAAAGTTCTTGATGACCACTTACGCCAAGTACGTGAACGTGGTTATGCCGTAATTCGTAATGAACTTGAACCGGGTCTTGTGGCAATTGCCGTTCCGGTTTATGACGAAAAAGGAAAAGTACTCGCTGCACTATCTGTAACCGGACCAGCAGAGCGTATTGCACCAGAAAATGAATCTCGTATTTCTTCGCTGATGCAGCGGGAATTGTCTAGAAACTTAAGACCACAACATGAAGGAGCGGCATGACACCCGACGAAATTCTGACCGAAATGTACGAAGCAACTATGGCTGGTAACGGTCCTCGAGTAATTGAGTTGACTAACGAAGGCCTAGCTCAAGGGATGAGTCCAGACACTATCTTGTTTGATTCACTTATCCCTTCGCTAGAAGAAGTAGGTGCGCGCTTCGAACGTGGTGACTACTTCGTGCCAGAGATGTTAATTGCTGGTCGTGCAATGAGTGGGGCATTAGACATTCTCCGTCCGCTACTTGCCGATACTGGCGCAGAAACTGTGGGCACATTCCTAATGGGCACAGTTAAAGGCGATGTACATGACATTGGCAAGAACTTAGTTAACATCATGCTCGAAGGTGCAGGCTTCCAAGTTATTGACTTAGGTGTGCAGGTTGCACCAGAAAAATTCATTGATGCAATCAAAGAACATCAACCAGATGTTGTTGGTATGTCAGCATTCTTAACCACAACTATGCCAATGTTCAAAGTCAATATTCATGAGATCACTAAAGCAGGTATGCGTGATGATGTAATCATCATGGTTGGCGGAGCTCCAGTTACTCAGGAGTATGCAGATGTTGTTGGAGCAGATGGCTATGCAGCCGACGCATCAACTGCAGTTCGTAAAGCGAAAGAATTAATTGCAGTTAAGCGCGGTAAGTAATTTTCCATGGCTGAATTTATTGCTTCGATTGAACATGTCTTAAAAGGCAAAGCTACCTGGGACTGCCAAATGTGCGGTCAATGTGTTTTACATTCAACCGGTATGACTTGTCCGATGGGCTGTCCAAAAACTCTTCGCAACGGACCTTGTGGTGGTGTGCGCGAAGACGGTAACTGCGAAGTAAAACCTGAAATGAAGTGTGTCTGGACCAAAGCGTATGGCCGCACCGAAACTTGGCCACTGCCAAAACTTTGGAAAGAAGAATTCAATCACTTACGTCCACCAGTTGATAACCGATTAAAAGGAACATCTTCTTGGAAAAATTTCTTGACTAAACGAGACCGTTGGACGCCTGCTGGTTGGGCAGCTACAACTGATGAGGCTGGTCACTAAATGTCCACGCTTGAAGACAAGCTAACTAAAACTACTGAGACAGTTTTTACGGCTGAATTCCCAACACTTGATGGCAATGGGATGGAAAAAGCCAAGAAACATGCTGATCGATTTCGCGGTTGGTTTGATGGCGTAAATGCGACCGACAATACAGCTGCGCACGCACATGCATCTAATGTTGCTTCGGCAATTGCCATGAAGCAATTGGGGTTAGAGCCAATTATGCAAGTTGTCTGTCGAGATAAAAATCGCTTAGCTCAACAAGCCGATATTGTTGGCGCTGCCATGTTCGGCGTTGAAAATTTTTGCGCGCTAACTGGCGATGATGTTACAGCCGGTGATGAAACAGAAACTCGTCGAGTTTTTGATTTAGACGGACCACAGTTAGTTAGATTAATGAGCACTTTAAAGCGTGGACAGTACATGTCTGGGCGCAAACTTGAGCCAGCTCCACATATGTTTATTGGCGCTGTTGAAAATCCAGGTGCACCACCTTTTGAGTACCGGGTGCAACGAGTCGCAAAGAAGTATGCCGCTGGCGCAAAGTTCTTACAACTTCAAATTTGCTATCACCAAGATCGCCTTGAAAAGTTTTGTGCCGGAGTTAAAGCTGCTGGCTTAGCCGGAAAAATTGCAATCATTCCAACCATTGTTTTGGTCAAAGGTGCCAGACCGCTGCACTTTATGCATAACTCGGTGCCAG
>CAJBBC010000140.1 GCA_903951185.1 uncultured Actinomycetes bacterium | reverse complement strand
GCCCACAATAAATTGGTGGGCACAGAAATGGTTCGTCACTCACCCCACTTAAAACTCAAGCTTCAGCACACTTAACTTTCAGAAATAACTTTCGAAAGAAAGTTATTTCTTTACGAGCCCACAATAAATTGGTGGGCACAGAAATGGTTCGTCACTCACCCCACTTAAAACTCAAGCTTCAGCACACTTAACTTTCAGAAATAACTTTCGAAAGAAAGTAATTTCTTTATGAGCCCACAATAAATTAGTGGGCACAGAAATGGTTCGTCACTCACCCAATAATTTTTCGAAGTCCGCCGCGTTGTGCACTTGCGCCTGCATAGACCACCAAAAGTATGCCAATTACCTGAAGTGAATTTGGAATCTGCTGCAAAATAAGAATTCCCAAGATCACGCCGATCGCAGGTTCAAGTGCCATTAAAGTTCCAAAAGCATTTGAAGTCATTCGTCGAAGTGCCATCAACTCCAGAGCGTATGGAATTATCGGAAGTAAAATAGCCAAGCCAAATCCGGCAAGCAATATATTCAGCGATAAGTTTCCGATTGCTTGCGGAATCCCAAAAATACCCGCAGTCAAAGCGGCAATGGGAATAGTTAACGCTAAGCCACGCATTCCTGAATAGCGGTCACCTATTTCTTGGGTTAAGACGATATAGAGCCCCCAGCAAACTGCAGCTAGTAGTGCGTATGCGACACCCTCAATATTTATTTCACCTAACCAAGGTTGGGTTAGCAGTAGCACACCTAATAAAGCTAAAGCGGGCCAGATTAAAGCCTGCCTATTGTGACTACGAATTGCAGCGACAGTTAACGGTCCAAGAAATTCAATTGCTACTGCAGTTCCCAATGGGATGAGTTCCATCGCCGATAGAAATGAAAAAGCTAATAAACCAGTTGATACCCCTAAGCCAACAAGATACGGAAGGTCGCTTCGGCTAATCGACTTGAGATTTGGACGGCCGATCAGGATAAAAACTATTGCGCCAAAAGTTAACCGCAACCACGCAGTACCGCCAGCACCAATTTCTCGCATTACTGGCATTGAAAGTGCTGAGCCAAGTTGGACAACAAACATTGCTGTAACAGTTAGTACCCATGGTGGAAGTGCTTCTTCAACTGAACGAGACAAGGTTTTCAGACTTTCCGATAAATCCAGGTTTGGATTTTGAATTGCTTAATTGTATTGAGTTGCTACGCCATCGCGGGTAAAGCCAAGCAGAGTTAACCCAAATTCAACGGCTGTCTCGACTGCTAATGATGTTGGCGCTGAAACGGCCACTACTGCTGAAATTCCAGCACTAACGGCTTTTTGAATAATTTCATAACCACCACGTCCCGAAATTGCCAAGGTGTAACCACTTAGTGGAATTAAGTCATTCATTAATGCGTAGCCAATGACTTTGTCCACTGCATTGTGGCGACCAACATCTTCACGGACAACCACTAGATTGCCAGCCGGATCAAATAAGCCGGCAGCATGTAACCCACCAGTTTTTTCAAATATTTTTTGGCGAGGCCGCATTAAGTCGGGCAGCTCCACCATTTTTTCAATGGGTAACGTTGCCGGCTGCACATTTGAACAGCCGCGCTCTCGTAAATCCTCAATTTGGGTAGACCCACATACGCCACATGCACTTGAGATAGTGAATCGACGATCCATCACTCGAGTTGCAGCTGGGGCATCCGGATTAACATGCGCAACAATAATATTTTCACGTTCACGTGCAGTTAAATCTGCATCTTTACATGAAGTTATTGCAATTAAATCTTCTCGGTTTCTTAGTAACCCTTCAGACCACAAGAAGCCTGCACCCAGCTCATTATCGGCACCGGGTGTGCGCATAGTGACTGCTAATTGCTGTTTACCTTGAGCAGTCTCAACTCTAATTTCGAGTGGTTCTTCGCCAACTACATAATCGCTAACCACTTGTTCACGGTTAGTTTTGCGAACTTGAATCCGAGCAGTTGCTGAAACGGGCAAGTCGTTAGTCATTGTTTGGCCAATTTGAAACTTCATCGTTTACTAACGAAATGATTTGGGCTACCGACAAATCAGTTTTACCTTCAGCTAAACCAATTAAGTAAGTTGTCAATGGAGCTGATTTGCGTTCAACATTATGCGCAACTTCGCGAGTTAAATCCAATAATTGCTCGACTGGAATTTGTGTTGCTGGTATACCTAAAGTGGCAGCAACTTTGGCAAGCCAGATCGGGGTAACATCGCTCACTGCTTGCTCCTTAACAATGCGCTGGACATCTAACCAAGTATCAATATCTTTTAAATCGTTATCATTTACTTTAACGCCGAACATATCGAGTTGTTCCATTAGTCGCAAAGGTGACTGATTCAAGCCTTTAGTCGGTTCCAATAAAGTCCGAATTAGATTTGTTTTGACACAAGCAAGTAAAGGTTGGCCTTGGCCATCTGCCCTAAGTGCCCAAGCGCCATCCCGCCCAAGAGCGGCTGTACAAATTTCTTCTACTACCTTGGCGGTTAATTGTTGATCACCAGCTACTAAGAAAACATATTCAGTTTCTACTTCAGCAAGTCCCGACCATATTCCAGCGGCTGGTCCGCCACCAACTTCTTGGTCGTCAATCCAAAATACTTCAGCATCTATATTGCGAGGTTTCCCAACCACAATTTTTTTTCCAGGACTTGCGGCCACAACTTCAGCTAGTAACGCACCGCCATTAATTCCAAGGGGCAACATAGTTTTATCAATGCCCCCAATTCGGCTCGCCTTCCCGCCAGCAACAATAATTGAGGAGATTTCAGTGTTGCCATTGAGTTGCATCCATAAAGCATTACATAGTTACAAGGGTTGCGATATTTCAGGTAGTTAAAAACGGATAGATTTATCCCATGGAAAATAAGGCAACCCACAATGTGGAATCGAGTAATTCCGACTCGAAAAATGTGGACTGGGATGTTGCCAGACTTATTTCTTTTAACAGCGTTACTAAACTTCCAAGTGAAGAAGTTTCACTAAGCCAGGCTATTGGCCGCACTTGCGCTCACGATTTAATTGCTGAAGTAGATCTACCACCGGCATACACCGCGATGATGGATGGTTATGCGGTTGCTGGCACGGGACCTTGGCGAATTGCTGGCGCAGTTCGAGCAGGCCAATATGAACCAGCTATGGAACTTGGTACTGCACTTCGAGTTAGTACCGGCGCACATATTCCCCCGGTAGCAAGTTTTGTAATTCCCTTCGAAGATGCCGTAAGTTTTGAATCCGATATTGCTAGCCGAGTGCCGATTCCAGTTGGAAAACATATTCGTGTGCCAGGTGAAGAAGCTAAAGCTGGCGAAGTAATTTTGATGGCTGGTTCACTGATCACACCAGCTGGCGCTGGACTTGCGGCAAGTTCGAGTATCGATCAACTTGCTGTGACGCAAATGCCTTCAGTGGATATTTTGGTAACTGGTGATGAACTTGTTAGTTCTGGCAAAGCTGCGCCAGGCAGTATTCGAGATTCGCTTTCCATTCAGATTCCAGCTTGGGTTACTGGACTTGGTGCAAAAGTTGGTCAATTAACTCATGTTAAAGATGACCATAGCGAAACATTGCAGGCGATAAATGCTTGCCAATCTCCAATAATCGTAACTACCGGCGGTACCGCACACGGTGAATTCGATTATGTGCGAAAAGCTTTAGTTACCTTGGCTGCCGACTTTTTGATTGATGAAATTGATATGCGTCCAGGGCATCCATCAGTTCTCGCTAAGTTACCAACTGGGCAAATTGTGGCTTGCTTACCAGGTAATCCATTAGCCGCTTTAGTTGCTTACTTAACTTTGGTGGCTCCAGCTCTAAATAAATTACTTGGTCAGGAATTACAAATAGGTGGGATGATCCCGCTTAAGAGTGAATTTTCCACTGATCGAACACGAATAGTGCCAGTGAGTATTGATACTGGTCGTGCAATTCCGAGTGAATTTCGTGGTTCAGCAATGTTGCGTGGTTTAACTTCAGCTGATGCGCTTGCGGTAGTTAGTCCGGGTAAAAATGAATATGGAACACTAGTTCGCTTACTGAATTTTCCTTGGTAAAACTAAGCTTTCGCTTCGCCGTGTAATAACTTTAAAGCTGCTTGAACATCCTGGCTGAAATCAGCTGGATTCTTTTCTATTTCTTGAAAAATATCTTTACGCATTTGCGGTGTCCAAAATTTTCGCAAATGTGTGGCGATAACTTCAGCTTTTGGTCCAGCGAATGCAATATTTTGATCAATCTGGATAACCATCATTTTCAGTCGGTTTACGTCCATGATCAAACTTTCATTAAAACATCATCAAGTGAATTATCGGCATCAGCGCTTGAATCTGCAGGCCGAATTTCAACCGCAGTCACTTTATACTCAGGACAGTTTGTCGCCCAATCCGAGTATTCAGTTGTAATTACGTTTGCACCACTAACTGGGTAGTGGAAAGTTGTATAGACCACACCTGCTGGAACACGATCAGTAATTTTCGCCCGCATAGTTGTTTCGCCAATACGACTAGAAATTGAAATTTTTTGACCATCTTTAATTCCGCGCATTTGTGCATCTGATTCATGTAATTCCAAAACATCCTCATGATGCCAAATGCTATTTGCAGTTCGACGCGTTTGCGCACCAACGTTGTACTGACTCAAAATACGGCCAGTGGTTAGCAACAATGGGAATTTGCGATTAGCCCGCTCTTCAGTTGGCACGAATGGGGTTTCAATAAACAAACCTTTTCCGCGAACGAATCCATCAACATGCATAATCGGTGTTCCAGCTGGGGCAGCTGCATTCACTGGCCACTGTAAGCTGCCAACTCGATCCAAAAGCTCGAAACTAACATTTGCAAATGTTGGAGTTATAGATGCAATCTCATCCATAATTTGTGCAGCATTGTCGTAGTGCATTGGGTAACCCATGGCTGTTGCTAATTCAGAAATAATTTGCCATTCCTGTTTGCCATTTTTAGGTGCCATCACTGGACGAACCCGATTAATCCGGCGTTCAGCATTAGTGAATGTGCCGTCTTTTTCAAGGAATGAAGTGCCTGGTAAGAAAACATGAGCAAAGTTTGCAGTTTCATTTATGAATAGATCCTGAACAACCACTAAATCCATGGCTTCAAGCGCAGCCATCACATGTTTTGTATTTGGATCTGATTGCGCAATATCTTCGCCGTGTACAAACATTCCACGGAATTCACCAGATAATGCGTTATCTAACATATTTGGAATACGCATACCTGGATCTGGCAGAAGCTTTACATCCCAAAGTGTTTCGAATTGTTCGCGGACTGCATCGTCAGAAACATGTCGGTAGCCAGAAAGTTCGTGTGGGAAAGATCCCATATCGCAGGAACCTTGAACATTGTTCTGTCCACGAAGTGGATTAACGCCAACACCTTCGCGACCGATGTTTCCGGTAGCCATGGCTAAATTCGCCATACCCATAACCATGGTGGAACCTTGGCTATGTTCCGTAACACCTAAACCGTAATAGATTGCCCCGTTACCACCAGTTGCAAATAAGCGAGCAGCTTCACGTAATTCTTGGGCCGGTACACCTGATTGTGATTGCACAACTTCAGGACTGTTTTCAGGCAAAGCAATAAATTTCATCCAGCGCGCAAATGCTTCTGTGTCACAGCGCTCATTGATGAATTCTTGATCAACTAAGCCCTCAGTAACTATTACGTGGGCTAGTGCATTAATTATCGCAACATTTGTACCTGGTTGAAGTTGTAAGTGATGCTGAGCTTTAATGTGCGCAGACTCAACTAGATCCAACTTACGTGGATCAACAACAATTAGTTTTGCGCCTTGACGTAAACGACGTTTCATTCTTGAACCAAATACTGGATGGGCATCAGTTGGATTAGCGCCAATTAATAAAATAACATCTGATTTGTTAACGGACTTAAAATCTTGAGTTCCAGCTGAAGTTCCAAATGTTGAACTTAAACCAAAGCCAGTTGGTGAATGGCATACTCGAGCACAGGTATCAACGTTGTTATTTCCAAATGCTGTTCGGATCATCTTTTGTACAGTGAAGATTTCTTCATTAGTACAACGTGAAGAAGTTACTCCACCAATTGAATTGTCGCCATATTTTGCTTGAATCGCTTTGAATTTATTAGCCGCGTAGCTAATTGCTTCATCCCAGCTAACTTTTGTCCATTCATCAGTGATTTTCTCGCGAATCATTGGTTCAAGTACGCGATCCTTATGTGAGGCATAACCAAAAGCAAAGCGGCCCTTAACGCAAGAATGTCCTTCATTTGCACCGCCAGTTTTTGCCGGCACCATTCGAATTAATTCGTCACCACGTAATTCAGCGTTAAAAGTACAGCCAACGCCACAGTATGCACAGGTAGTTTGTACTGTGCGAGTAGGCATACCAAGTTCGATTACACTTTTTTCTTCAAGTGTTCCTGTCGGGCAAGCTTGGACGCAAGCACCACATGAAACACACTCACTTGAAAGAAAATTAAGGCCACCTGGACTCACTTTTGAATTGAAGCCACGGCCTTCAATTGTGAGTGCCAACGTTCCTTGAATTTGATCACAAGCGCGAACACAGCGATTACAAACAATGCACTTACTACTATCAAAATCAAAATATGGATTACTTTGATCTTTTTCAGCGCCTAAGTGGTTCTCGCCCTCGTAGCCGTAACGCACATCGCGCAAACCAACTACGCCAGCCATATCTTGTAATTCACAATCACCATTAGCTGCGCAGGTAAGACATTCAAGTGGGTGATCGGAAATATAAAGTTCCATCACATTACGACGTAGTTTTCCAAGTTTTGGAGTTTGGGTGCGAACTACCATGCCATCTTCAACCGGCGTCGTACACGAAGCTGGGGTACCTTTACGACCATCAACTTCAACTAAACACATCCGGCAAGAACCAAATGGTTCTAGCGAATCAGTTGCACAAAGTTTTGGAATAGCGCAACCATTTTCGCCAGCTGCTCGCATAATCGAAGTTCCAGCTGGTACTTGTACAGTCGCACCGTCAATCGTCACGCTGACTATGACATCGGAAGTTGACTTTGGAGTACCGTAATCTGGCTCACCAATTCCGTCTCGGATCGGGGCCACTCCACGTGGATCAGATAATAAAGTCATAATTAACTCCTGATTCCAAAGTCTGCTGGATATAACTTAAGCGCACTTCGCACTGGAAGTGGCGTTAAACCACCCATTGCACATAGTGAACCATCAGTCATAACTTCACAAAGATCTTCTAATAACAATAGATTTTCGGCTTGATCTTCGCCAGCCACAATTTTGTCAATCACTTCAACGCCTCTAGTTGAGCCAATTCGACATGGGGTGCATTTTCCACAAGATTCCTCAGCGCAAAATTCCATCGCAAATCTGGCCTGTTTGGCCATATTTACCGTGTCGTCAAAAACAACTACCCCACCATGTCCGAGCATTCCGCCAGCTGCCGCTAAAGATTCATAGGCCATTGGCACATCCCAAGCTGACTTATCTAAGTAAGCACCTAACGGACCGCCGACCTGAACTGTTTTTATTGGCCGACCGCTATTTGTCCCGCCGCCAAAGCCATCAACTAACTCGCCAAGGGTTATGCCAAATGCGGTTTCAACAATGCCACCTTTGGCGATATTGCCGGCAAGTTGGAATACCTGGGTTCCACGTGAGCGCTCAACTCCAAGACCCTGGTAAGCAGCAGCTCCATCAGCCAAAATCATTGGCACTGCAGAAAGTGTCATCACATTATTTATAACAGTCGGTTTACCGTAGAGGCCAGACAGCGCTGGAATCGGCGGCTTCGGCCGAATCATTCCGCGCTTACCTTCCAAACTTTCTAACATTGCTGTCTCTTCGCCGCATACATATGAGCCAGCGCCACTACGAACTTCTAAATCAAAAGCAAAATGTGATCCACACACAGAGGCGCCTAGAACGCCAGCTGCATACGCATTCTTGATTGCTTTATTAAGAACATCAATTGCATGAGGATACTCAGAGCGACAGTAAATAAGTCCCTTAGTTGCCCCAACTGCGATGCCGGCAATAATCATGCCTTCAACAAGTGTGAGTGGGTCACCTTCCATCAGCATTCGATCAGCAAATGTGCCACTGTCGCCTTCATCTGCATTACAGCAGATGTACTTTTGATCAGCTTGAGCGCCAAGGACGGTATTCCATTTAATGCCAGCAGGGAATCCAGCGCCGCCACGACCGCGTAAACCTGACTGAGTTACCTCTTCAACAATTTGCTCCGAAGTAAGGGCTAAAGCTTTACGTAGGCCAACTAACCCACCGTGCGCTTCATAATCCGCAACCGAAAGTGGATCGATCACGCCAACTCTGGCAAAAGTTACTCGATTTTGTTTTTTCAACCAGTCGTAGTCAGTAACTAAGCCAATTGATTTCTGCGTTAACTTGTTATCCAAAAGTGCAGGAATATCAGCTGGTTCAACATTTGCATAACCTACCCGTCCTGCTGGAGTTTCTACTTCTACTAGTGGCTCAAGCCAGAACATTCCACGCGAACCAGTGCGAATAACTTGGGCGTCTGTTCCCTCAAAAGCGTTGGCTACCTCATTGGCACCTAAGGAAAGAGCGCTTGAATCAGCCGGTACAAAAACTTTCATCGCGCAACCTCATTAGCTTTTTCAATTAACTTCTTTGCCGTTGCTCGAGCAATTGGCTGGCCATTAATCAAGGCAGCCGGACCGAGTGCGCAATTCCCTAAACAAAAAGTTTGCTCCATTTGTACATTTCCATTTTGTTTAGCAGTGTGCACATCAAAACCTTGGTTATGTAGTTCATCAACTAGTTCACGACTTCCATTAGCTTGGCAAGCTTCAGCAACGCAAACTTTAACAATGCACTTCGCCGGCGCCGTATTCTTAAAGTCGCTGTAGAAAGTAAAAACACCATAAACTTCAGCACGCGAAACATTACAAACTTTGGCCACTACATCAAGCGCAGAATCGGGAACGAAGCCAATCATTTCTTGTGTAGTTTGTAGTGCCTGAAGTACCGCATAGTTGTTTCCGCGGAACTGCTCAAGCTGCGCAGTTAAATCATCAACTACAAATTGGGTCACTTTGACTCCTCAACTAGCGCTTTTAATTGTTCTTCTAAATACTCGTCGCCTACTTCAATTATTTCAAGTGGTAGCGAGAGCAGCTCAGCTGCATCGAGCGCAGCCGCTAAAAGCTCAGGAGTTTGATGCTGTGCCAGCCAAATAATTCTCTTATAAGCATGGAAATAGTCATCACGAAGTTCTGGGTATTTTTCAAGACCCATTTCCTGCATCACACTTCGGCGAAATGACTTAACTAAATAATCAGTAAAAACATATGTCCCAGGTTCTTTTTCAAATTCTTTGCGCATCCGTTCAGCAGTTGCAAATACGTCATAGCAATGATCACCTGATAAACGCTGGACCCCAAATTTTTCACAGACTTTATCGAGCGCTCCATACGTCCCACAATCGGCGTATGCCACAGCGACTTTTTCGTAGTCGCCGGACAATTGCTGAACTAACTTCTCAACTTCTGGAGCGATTCCCTCTGGTCGATTATGTAAAAGAGGGTTCACGGGTTCAACGTGCAGATTCCAATTACGACGTTGGGAAATATCGTGGATGTGATTTGCTAAAGCGCCACAAGCTACGACAGCTGTTTTACCTTTTGCCTTATCAGTCGCCACTGGATTCAGATCTGCACTAATCATGACGGCAAACCTAATTCGACGAAGAATTTTTCTTGGAAATCTGCGCGATCCGAAAGTTCGACATAAGTAACTTCTTCAAGCAGGGCATCAGCGCCGTGGCGTTCAGTGTCCGAAAGTAAAACCATTTTGGCGCCTTCGCCAGCCACGTTTCCAGCACTAACAATTCGAAGTACCGGGAGCTTAGGCACTAAACCAATCCCCACTGCAGATGTTGGTGATAAGTACGAGCCAAATGATCCAGCTAGAAGGACTTGTTGAATATCTTCATCTTTTAAATTCAGTTCTTCGAGTAGTAAGCGCCATCCAGTTGCAATCGATGCTTTAGCAAACTGCAATTCACGGACATCGCGCTGAGAAAGAAATACTGGTGTTTCACCTTCGGTATAAAGATTGAATACACGATCGCCCTCAACGCGAGTAACTAATCGACTAGCCAGTTTTGGCGCAATTTCAAGAGCAACTTCATCAGCAACAAATCGACCGGAATCATCAATTAAACCGGCTTTATGTAATGCGTAAACCGAATCAACTAAACCTGAGCCACAGATACCGATTGGGGTTGCATCGCCAATAACACCTAAAACTAAATCACCGTCTGTTATTTGGACAACTTCAATTGCGCCATCGGCTGCTCGCATCCCGCACGCAATAGAAGCAGCTTCGAAAGCTGGTCCAGCCGGTGCGGCAGTTGAAAGAATAGTTTCGCCATTTGATAAAACAATTTCACAGTTTGTACCAACGTCAATTAACAAACGTGTGCGCTTATCGCGATCCATTCCAGTTGCAAGTACTCCGGCCACAATGTCGCCGCCAACATAAGCGCCAAATGAAGGGAATATGTAGCAGCGCGCAGTCGGCAAAATATCAATACCAATTTCGCCTGCAGTCAAAATCGGCCATGTTTGTGATGCGGTAATAAATGGAGCAACACCAACTGGTTCTGGGTCAACGCCAAGCAACAATTGAACCATCGTGGCATTACCAGCAATTGAAGTTGCATAAACCTGATTCGAACTAATCCCAGCTTCACTACATACTTCACTGATTAATTCATTGAAAGTATCTAACGCAGCTTTTTGCATTAATCCAGCAGCTTGTGGATCCATCATCGTTGCGGATATACGCGAGATGACATCTGCACCAAAAGGTTGCTGTTTATTCAACATAGATTTAACAGCCATCGGTGTACCAGTAACTAAGTCGAGAAGGGTGGCGACCACTGTTGTTGTACCTAAATCAATACCAATTGCATAGTTTTGCTCGCTTGTATCCCCAGCTTCAACTGCAATTAATTTATTACCAACCACTACAGCAGTTACTTGAAAATTAGACGATCGTAAAATAGTTGGCAGTGTTCGCAGCACAGTTAAGTCAGCATCAAATTCAAGATCACTTGCGCCATCGCGCAAGCGATCTAAATCAGTTCGTTGATCATGTAGTGAGGGTTCAGTTAATTCAACAAAACGCTTCTGCACACCTGGACGCAAAATAACTTGGCGTCCAACGCCGACAGTGGCTGCTTTTGGTCTAGTTGCTAGTGGTGGAACATCAATTTTCAGATTGCTATTGGCCCGAGACACACAAGCTAAACGCCAACCATCCTTTAACTGCTCCGGAGTGAACGCTCGAATATCAAGACGGGATACCGGCACTTCCCCTTCAAGAACTTGGATCTTGCATTTCTTACAAGTGCCATGTCCACCACAAGTTGAATCAATTGCTAAACCATTCCACGATGCAGCATCAAAAACTGTCACACCTGGTGGAACTCGAAATTCTTGATTACTTGGCGTGAAATTAATTGTGACGCGACCAAGCCCCGGAGTTACTTCCGAAGTACTACTTACTTGATCGCTCACTATTTTCCTAGCTTGTTTTCACTATGCAGTGGATAGATTATTTAGATTCGCGGAATTTTGTAATCCAGTTTGCGCCCCAAGCATCAAGTGCCAAAAGTAAATCAGCACCTCGCACTGCTTGTACAACTTCTGGTGTACGGCCATCCATAATCGCTGAAGTTAATCCCATTGACATCGCCATTGGCATGAATGCAGCATTTAGTGCATGGCGATTTGGTAAACCAAATGAAATATTTGATGCACCTATAGACATATTTAGTCCATACTTTTCACGAACTCGGT
>CAJBBC010000139.1 GCA_903951185.1 uncultured Actinomycetes bacterium | reverse complement strand
GGAAGACTTATTTCCATGTATACATTTATTTCGTTAATAAGTTTAAATATTTTAAGTGAGAGTCTAAAGAAATCTACGGCTCTAGGCGATTTACGATTTGAAACTTCTAGCGAAATAAGTGAAGTATTTCAAAAGAATTTTATACTTATATTCCTTGTGGGTTACCTAATTTTTATTACATTGATTACACGAGTCAATCACTGTTGCCCGCAACCAAATGAAATACCGCTTCGCAGTTTTCTTGGATTATTGAACTAACTGCTTAAAGACTAAAAGAAAAACCCCAGAGGATTCGTCCTCTGGGGTTTTTCTTTTACTTACTTATGCTTTTGAGCCAGCGCCTTTAGCAGCGATTACAGCAGCGGCTGTAACAACTGTTCCTACTGCGATTGCAAGTAGGTAGGTACCAACGCCACCGATAAGTGGTGTCACCCAAATACCACCGTGCGGTGCACGAAGAGTATTTTCAAATGACATAACCATTGCACCAGCAACTGCGGAACCAGCCATCAATGATGGGATTACGCGAATTGGATCTGCAGCTGCGAATGGAATCGCACCTTCAGTGATGAATGATGCACCAAGTACCCATGCTGCTTTACCATTTTCGCGTTCAGCATCAGTGAACTGCTTAGGGCGAAGAACTGTAGCAAGAGCTAGACCTAGTGGAGGAGTCATACCAGCAGCCATTACAGCAGCCATTACAACCCATTCTTTAGCGCTAGTTGCACCAGCAGCTACGTTAGCTAGACCACCAGCAGCGAATGTGTAAGCAACTTTGTTAACTGGACCACCCATATCAAAGGCCATCATTAAGCCAAGGATGATACCTAGTACAACAGCAGAGCCGCCACCTAAGCCACTTAACCAGTCAGTTAATGCTGTATTAAGTGATGCAACTGGTTCGCCAACGATGTAAACCATAACTGCGCCAGTTACAACTGTGGCAAGTAAAGGTGTGACAACGATTGGCATGATGCTGCGAAGTGCAGCAGGTACTTTTTGGTCGGAGATCCACTTAGCAACTAGACCAGCGATGATACCGCCAGCTAGACCACCAAGGTAACCAGCGCCAACTGCACCTGAGATTGCACCAGCAACGAAACCTGGTACTAAACCTGGACGGTCAGCAATTGCGAATGCAATGTAACCAGCTAGTACAGGTACTAAGAAGCCAAATGCGGCAGCACCGAGGCGGAAAATTAGCGCCGGGATGTTGTTCGTATCTACTGCTTCTGCTAGTGAAGGTTGAGTAACCTCAACGATGTTGTCAGATCCTGCAAGCATGAATCCGATTGCGATCAAAATACCGCCTGCGGCTACGAATGGGATCATGTAACTGACACCAGTCATTAACCATTGACGTACTTTAGTTCCAGCACTCACGGCTGTTCCTTCCTACGTTTCACACCTACTCGGGTAAGTGTGTCTTACTTTCCTGAAGAGTTTCCTCAGGAAACCTTGTTATCCATTCACCAATTTCTCAGCGGCCTCGATTAAAGCTTTTGCATCTTTAATCGCGGCTTTTGGAGTTGACTGAACAGACTTTAGATTGTCGAACCGCTCTTTTTCGCGGATACCGACATCGTTGGCAAAAATAACTACATCTGCGCCCGAAACAATTGCTGGGTCAAGCGGCTTAAAGCCACCGGCGCCTTGTGTCTCAACAAACATTTCATGTCCGGCTGCTTTACCAGCTCGCTCTAATGCCTCAGCCGCCATATAAGTATGTGCAATACCTGTTGCGCATGATGTGATTGCAACAATTTTCATTGTTATCCCTCTCCATTGGCAAGCAAGCTTGCAAGTTCGGTTGCGTCAGTTGAAGTTCTTAAACTTGCGGTGAAATCTGGATTCATTAGTCGGCGTGCAAGACCAGAAAGTATTTCAATGTGTTCATTAGTATCGCCATCCGGAACCAAAATCATCATCAGCACATCTGCAGGATCCTCTTCCGGATCAAAGACCACGCCGTTAGTTCTGGCCACAACAACACTAGATTTAGTCACACCTTTACTGCGCGCATGGGGAATTGCCACACCATCGACTTGTGGCGTGCCAAGTGCATCACGCTCTAAAACATCAGCCACTATTTGATCAAGATCAGTGCCTCGGCCGGCAGCAACAACTAACGCAGCCATCTGGGAAATGGCTTCAGTTTTGTCACTTGCATACAAATCTAGATTCACTAGATCTGGGGAGAATACTGACACTTAGTTCACCTCTACTAACGAACGGTTCTCGTCTAGACCTTGATTTACTCGGACTTTCACGTTCGCTGCCTGCTGTGGCGTCGGGATAGCGGTTCCTTCAAGTGGAACTGAAGCGGCAGACCAGGAGACAGCTCCTGGTAGAGCTGCTACATCTGCCCCACCCGCAATAAACGTTGCCAGCAAAATGTCGCCAGCCCCGACAGGCACACCGACCACCTTGGATTCTGGTTCTACGTGAATTACACCGTTTTCATTGATAAATAAGGCGCCATCTTCACCTAAACTGCACAAAATCGACGTAACTCCGCCAGCTAAAACCTCTTTTGCCGCGTCAAGCACCTCATGGATGGTGGTTAGTGGTCGTCCAACTAATTCGGCTAATTCATGCTGGTTTGGCTTTATCAAATCTGGGTTCATCTGAATTGCGTGTTTGAGTTCAGCGCCCGAAGCATCTACCGCGATTTTCGCACCAAGGTTTCGAGCGTAATTGGCAAGCTCTAAATAAGTTTGTGCGTTCGCGCCGGGATTTAGACGCCCAGCAAAAACCACCCAAGCATTCTTTAAATTCAAATCACTTAATGCGCTTTTTACTTCAGTAATAATCGCATCGGTTAATTGAAAGCCTGGTTCATTTATTTTTGTAACTGTGCCGTCACCTTCAACGAGCGTGACATTATTTCGCGTCACACCAGCGGCTAACAAAATATTGTGCGGTATGGCTAATTCAGTTAGGCGATCAGCAAACCACCGGCTGCCAAAAGAACCGCAAACAAGAATGGCATGTGTTGATTTTCCAAAAGCTTTAACTGCGCGAGAAACATTCACACCTTTGCCGCCAGGATCAACAGCCGTTAAATCAACTCGATTGACTGAACCGAGTTTGAGTGCAGCAATCGAGACAGTTCGATCCACGCTTGGATTTAAGGTGACGGTTACGATCATGCTTGAACTACTTTCACATCAAGTAATTCAATTTTCTCAGCATAATTTTGGTCTACGCCTCGATCAGTAATAACCACGTCTATGTCAGTTAAATCGCCAAATGAAGCAAAGTGATCATCGCCAAATTTTGTGTGATCAGCCAAAATAACTTTTCGCTTAGCGCTATTTAACATTGCGCGCTTAACTGCCGCTTCAGGTTGATCAGGTGTGGTTAAACCACGTTCAATACTGATTCCGTTAGTGCCAAGTAAGGCAACGTCAGCATAAACATTCTTAAGCGCATCAAGTGCCCACTGATCTACTGTCGCTAAAGTCTTGCCGCGAACTCGACCGCCGATTAACATCACTGTCACATTGATTCGATTCGCAAGTGAAAGTGCGTGTGCAACTGAATCAGTTATAACGGTAAGTTCGCGGTCATCTGGGATTAGTTGGATAAGTCGTGAAGTGGTGGTTCCAGAATCTAAAATAATTGCGCCAGCCTGTGGCACTTCAGCTAATGCAGCTTTGGCAATACGGTTCTTTTCATCAATTAGAACTTTTGCCCGAGAATCAATTGAAGCTTCAAAGCCAACTGAGCCAACTGGCACAGCCCCGCCATGTACGCGGCGAACTAGGCCCTGGCGTTCAAGTTCGGATAAATCTCGGCGAATAGTTTCCGGGGTAACGGCCAGATCTTCGGCCAAATCAGTCACAGATGCCCGGCCTTTGCCGCGTACGCGTTCAACAATTGAACGGTACCTTTCTGGTGCGTACATCTACCGACTCCAATCCAAAGGGTTCCCCAACACCTCTGGCCTAGTAAATAGTTAACCTCCGTTTGAGTCTGTTTGTCTGTCCGTTTATGTTTGATTTGGTAACGATTAGGTAACGAGGATCACCTGCCGGTCTTGCTCCAAAATCGACCTTTTTTGCGGGAATGCCTATAAATCCCGTATAGTTTCTAGTCGTTGCCACCGCAAAATGGCAACTTTTTAAACGCAAGCCCCCATCGTCTAGTGGCCTAGGACGCCGCCCTTTCACGGCGGTAACACGGGTTCGAATCCCGTTGGGGGTACGCAATATTTAGGTTTCACAATCTAAATAGGCTGAAGTACCAAAGGTTCCCCATTGGTATTAAGGCCCCGTAGCGCAGTTGGTTAGCGCGTCGCCCTGTCACGGCGAAGGTCGCGGGTTCGAGTCCCGTCGGGGTCGCTGCAGGATCGATAAATGTCCTTAAGGCGCTTATCGGTCTTGCTCGGCCAGGTAGCTCAGTTGGTACGAGCATCCGCCTGAAAAGTGGAGGGTCGCCGGTTCGATCCCGGCCCTGGCCACCGATTTTAAGTTAGTAAAATTCTTTTAATTGGTATTCGAGAGTTAAGAGGGGTCAGCCATGGGGCGCGGCCGAGCAAAAGCGAAACAAACTAAAGTTGCGCGCGATCTTAAATACAGCAGTCCAAATACAGACTTAAGTGCACTGCAAGCTGAACTTGGCGGATCATCTTTTATTCCAACTGGCGATGATGAAGAATTTGATGCATTGGAATCAGAAAATGATCCATATGCGAAGTACTACGAAACTGACGACGAAGATCAGGGCGACTAACTTTATTTTCGGTAACTACTAACTAAAGTAACTGCGCCACCATTTCCACCTTTTGCAGGTGCGTCGCCAATTTCATTTTCTTTGCGACTTCGAACTACGCCACATTCCCAAGCATTTAGTCCTGCTGCCTGAATTGCAGTGATCGCAAGTTGCGCTTGGCCAGGTGGCACAAATGCCAACATGCCAATTCCCATATTGAAAGTTTTTTCGGCATCAAGTTGAGCAAGATTTCCAACTGACTGTAGCCAAGTGAATATTGGTTGCGGCGACCAAGTTTCTCTATCTAAATCAAGCGCTAAACCTGATGGCAAAACCCTGGCAACATTGGCCGCAATCCCACCACCAGTTATGTGACTGATTGAATGCACTTCAACGGATTTAATTAGATTCAAAATATCTTTAGCATAAATCTGAGTTGGCTCAAGGAGCTCTTCGCCAAGTGTTCGACCAAACTCCGCTACTTGATTGTGCACATCAAGCTTTGCGACATTGAATGCAATATGGCGAGCAAGTGAATAGCCATTTGAATGTAAGCCACGCGAGCCAATTGCAATAGCAATGTCACCCGCAATAACTCGATCTGGGCCAAGTAATTTATCAGCATCGACTACACCTGTACCCGCACCAGCTATGTCATAGTCATCGGCCCCAAGAAGTCCTGGATGTTCAGCTGTTTCACCGCCAACAAGTGCACAACCTGCAATCACACAACCATTGGCTATCCCAGTAACAATTGCCGCGACTTTGGTTGGATTAACTTTTCCAACTGCAATGTAATCAGTCATAAAAAGTGGCTCTGCGCCGCAAACCACTAAGTCATCAACCACCATGGCCACTAAATCAAGACCAATCGTGCCGTGCACATCCATTCGTTGGGCAACATCAATTTTGGTACCAACACCATCAGTAGAGGTTGCAAGTAGCGGATTCTTGTAATTCTTTAAAGCCGACACATCAAATAAGCCAGCGAATCCACCAAAATCGCCAACAACTTCAGGTGTAGTTGCTTTGGCAATGGATGCGCGCATTAATTCAACGGCCCGTTCGCCTGCTTCGGTATCTACCCCCGCTGCAGCATAATCAAGTTTGTCTTTACTCGAATTGGATTCGCTCACGGACGCTTAATCACTTCGTCCATTGCCGTTAAGCCAAGATCTGTTCGCTCGAGACCTTCAAGTATGTGCTTACCAAGTACAGATTCTTGCGGCAGCTCAACTGGATAAACCCCGTCAAAACAAGCTCTACATAATTTATCTTTAGCAACATTTGTTGATTCAATTAACTGATCAAGCGAGATAAATGAAAGTGAGTCCGCGCCAATTGATGCGCAAACCTCTTCAATAGAAAGTCCACTAGCAATTAACTCCGCGCGGGTTGCAAAATCAATTCCGTAAAAACATGGCCACTTAACTGGCGGGCTTGAAATACGGACATGCACTTCAGCTGCGCCTGCTTCACGAAGCATTTTCACAATTGCCCGCTGGGTATTCCCGCGAACAATTGAATCATCCACTACAACTAATCGTTTACCTTCAATAACTTCGCGAAGGGGGTTTAGTTTAAGGCGAATACCAAGTTGGCGAATAGTTTGGCTTGGTTGAATGAAAGTTCGACCAACATATGCATTTTTAACTAAACCTTGAGCAAACGGAATCCCACTGGCTTGGGCATAACCAACTGCAGCTGGCGTCCCAGATTCTGGCACTGGAATAACTAAGTCTGCATCTGCTGGGAATTCTTTAGCTAACCGGCGGCCAACTTCAACACGTACGGCGTGCACCGCTTGTCCACTAATTGTGGTGTCTGGCCGGGCTAAATAAACAAACTCAAATAAACAGCCTTTTGGATCAGCCTCGGCAAATTTAGCTGAACGTAAGCCATGTTCATCTATTGCGATTAGCTCACCCGGCTCAACTTCACGCACATATGTAGCGCCAACAATATCTAATGCAGCAGTTTCAGAAGCAATAACCCAACCACGTTCTAAGCGACCTAATGTAAGCGGGCGAATACCTTGTGGATCGCGAGCGGCGTAGAGCGTTTGATCATCCATAAATACCAAACTGAATGCGCCTTTAACTTTTGGTAATTCTTGCAGCGCGGCAGCTTCCATCGTCATATCTGGATGCGCTGCAAGTAACGCAGTTAAAACATCAGTGTCAGTTGTCGCCATGTGCCCATATTCGGGATACAGCTCACCCGAAGATTTACGAACTTCACGTAACCGCGAAACTAATTCATGTGTGTTAGTTAAATTGCCGTTGTGGCCAAGTGCTAAGTGTCCAGTTGCAGTAGCACGAAATGTTGGTTGAGCGTTATCCCAAGTACTTGATCCAGTTGTGCTGTACCGAGTGTGACCAATTGCAATATGTCCGTGCAGTGATTCAAGTGATGACTCTGTGAAAACTTGTGACACTAAACCCATATCTTTAAATACGGTGATGTTTGTCCCGTCACTAACCGCAATGCCAGCTGATTCTTGGCCGCGGTGTTGCAGTGCATACAAGCCATAAAAAGTTAGTTTGGCGACTTCTTCGCCGGGTGCCCATACGCCAAAAACACCGCAGGCATCCTGCGGCCCTTTTTCGCCCGGCATCAATTCGTGATTGAGTCGGCCATCCCCTCGCGCCACATAGTTAGTTTATGCAATCGAATCAAAAACAAATGCGGAAGCCTCTAATTTTAAAAAACCTATCTATTGTTGGGTCAAGAAATCCTGTGTAAGTCAGCGCGAATTTCGTCGTTCTTCTAATTGAATCCAACAGGCATTCACCCAAGCGGTTTCGCGGTCAAATGGGTCCATATTGGTAGTAACTTGAGCAGGGCCTACTTCCCATCGAACTTGTCGCTCAACAATTGCATCCCCAGATTGTTTTACTGAATAAATCCCTATAAAAATGACAGTGGCAAGTACCGTCATTTCCAAGAATGTAAATTTCAGATTAAATCGATTAATCAGAATTTCCATTAAGTACATGCCAAATGTGAACACGCTGATAAATAGGAATGTTCGCGAGCTTAATTCATGCCACCAAGCTTTGTAAGCAAATAATTCACTAACTTTGGTGACAACGAAAGTGATGAAACTCAAAATAAATGGCACTATAACAAAATTCGCAACGTCCATCCTAAATTCAATGGCTTTTGTGGCAAAAAGCGCTCGATAGAGTACTGCGCCAAGTAGTAACGTAATAATTATTGCCGGTAAGTAAAGTGTTGATGCCCAAGTAAACATCCCCTCAATTGCAGTCTTTGGAATGCTTATAAGTGGCACGTCTTGTGCATAGTTTACTCTTCTTAATTTTGCACCTGGTGAAAAATAAGAAAGGGAAATGGATGTAATTGCTGCAATTAAAACAAAAGCTTCATTCTTGAAATCCCGAATTGATTTTTCAACATTAGTTAAGTAGGTAAAAATGATTTGTACAGCAATTAAAAAGATAAAAACTGTACTTAAAACATAAAATGAGCCCCCGACGATAAATCCAAGTAGAAGAGGAATAAGGGGGTTCCAAGTTTGAATCTTTCCTGTAAAAAGTTTCGAATATATCAATAATGCGATAAATGGCAAAACCACGTAATTAACATTCGCAGCATGCCAATTCATGATTGCACCAAAAAACACCATGTCTCCTGCATCGCCCCTAGAGATGATGTCGCCACTATTTCCACGTCCTAATACAAGCCAGTACGTAATCCAGGACAAATATGCAAAGAAAAATACGCCAGTGGAAAATATAATTTTCTTCCTTAATCCATCAATCGCAGGATTTAAGAATTTATAAATGACAACGGACAGTGAAATCAAGCAGAAAAAGAATGTTACCGAGGTGCCAATTCCATACGGAAGAAATACAGCTGGTAGTGCAATCAGGATGTAGTTTCCAAATAAAGTTGAGAAATCAGCAATGAAAGTTGTGTACCAGTAATTGAAATAACCAATTGGCGTTAGCGTGGCGGATCCAGCAAGGCAGTAATCATCTGCAACTGGCCTCATGTTGATTGAGATTTTATAGAGTTGGTAAATCTCAAAACTGACAATGATTACTGCTGCGAAGGCCAACGAGACTTGAATTAATTTATTCTTTCTTAACACAATTAACCTTTTTGTCCTCATTTGAATTTTAGGATTTTACTTTGTGACATAGTTAGTTTACTTAGTAACCACTCCAACAAAATGAGTTCATGCCAAAAGTCACTATCACAG
>CAJBBC010000138.1 GCA_903951185.1 uncultured Actinomycetes bacterium | reverse complement strand
TCCGTTCCAAAGGTGAAGCTGGCACAGGTGATGTTTCTAACGCAGTAACGCACATGCGTACGATTCGCGGAGAACTAAAGCGACTAAGTTCAATGAGTAAAGATGAACTATACGTAGCTGCCAAAGAATTACAGGCACCTTACGATCTAGTTGTCGAAGTTGCAGCAAAAGGTGCCTTACCGGTTGTGTTGTTCACTGCTGGTGGTATCGCAACACCTGCTGACGCTGCAATGATGATGCAACTTGGTGCCGATGGGGTCTTTGTTGGCTCTGGTATTTTCAAATCGGGAAATCCTGAACAACGCGCTAAAGCAATCGTGCAAGCAACACTTCATTTTGATAACCCAGACAAAGTTGCTCAAGCTTCCCGTGGTCTTGGCGAAGCAATGGTCGGAATTAACGTTGCTGACATCCCAGTTCCTCATCGCTTGGCAGATCGCGGCTGGTAGTTATGGCATCCCCGAATATTGGGGTGCTCGCCATCCAAGGTGATGTGCGAGAGCACGTGAACCACTTAACGGCCTGCGGGGCAAGTGTAACTTTAGTTAAAACTCCAGAGGCGTTAGCTAACATTTCAGGTTTAGTTATTCCCGGTGGTGAGTCAACTACGATGAGCATTTTGGCGGTACAAAACGGCCTAATCGAACCGTTGCGGGCGGCTCGAAAACGAATACCGATGTACGGATCATGTGCCGGCTTGATTATGTTGGCTGACCGAATTGCAGATGGACGAAGCGATCAAGAAACTATCGGCGGCTTGAATATAACTGCTCGACGAAATGCATTTGGTCGCCAAGTTGATTCTTTTGAAATAGATCTCAAAATTGATGTGATCGGGAAGCCTGATTTCCATGCAGTCTTTATTCGGGCCCCACTAGTTGAAGCAGTGGGTGCCGGAGTTGAGGTGTTGGCGCAAATTGAAGAAGGTACGTCAATTCAAGTAGTTGCAGTTAGACAAGATAATCTTTTAGCAACATCTTTCCATCCGGAAATTGTTGAAGATTTAAGAATACATAAATACTTTTTAGAGATGGTGAAATCAGCATGAGCGGCCACTCCAAATGGGCAACTACTAAACACAAAAAAGCTGTTATCGATGCCAGGCGTGGGAAGTTGTTTGCAAAATTAATCAAGAATATTGAAGTTGCAGCTCGAGTTGGTGGTGGTGATACCGCTGCCAATCCAACACTCTATGATGCAATTCAAAAGGCGAAGAAAAGTTCAGTACCTAACGACAACATCGACCGAGCATTAAAGCGCGGCTCTGGTCTTGAATCCGGTGGTGCGGATTACCAAACGATTATGTATGAAGGTTATGGCCCTAGTGGAGTTGCCATATTGGTTGAATGTTTGTCAGACAACCGCAATCGCGCAGCATCTGAAGTTCGGGTTGCAATGACTCGCAATGGCGGCAACATGGCGGATCCTGGTTCTGTTTCCTATTTATTCAATCGCAAAGGTGTGGTTATCGTTTCAGGCGGAAGTACTACCGAAGATGCATTGTTAGAAGCAGTACTTGAAGCAGGTGCACAAGAAGTTAACAATTTAGGTGAAAATTTTGAAGTTATCTGTGAACCAACTGATTTAGTAACAGTTCGAAAAGCAGTACAGGCTGCGGGTTTGGACTACGAATCGGCGGAAGCTACATTTTTACCCGATCTTTATATTCCGCTAGATGCCGATGGTGCCAGCAAAATG
The DNA here is from genome assembly GCA_903951185.1 of uncultured Actinomycetes bacterium. Classification (GTDB taxonomy): domain Bacteria; phylum Actinomycetota; class Actinomycetes; order S36-B12; family UBA5976; genus UBA5976. The sequence goes on along the minus strand of CAJBBC010000138.1, from coordinate 4,873 downwards.
TTTAAGTTACTGGAAGCCCTTGAGGATTCAGATGAAGTTCAGAATGTCTATGCCAACTTCGATGTTTCCGATGAAATTATGGCGCAATTAGACGTTTAAGCCTTAAATAAAGGCTCAAAACACGGGCAGAAACCGCCACTATTAAATCCAGCTATTTAGACTCTGCAACTGTTAGGCTTTCGAACAAATGTTCGGAAGGACAGTAATGCGAGTATTTGGCGTTGACCCTGGTTTAACCCGCTGTGGCGTTGGTGTTTTAGATGTCGATAATCGTCGTAAAGCTACTTTCGTGCACGTTAACGTGATTCGCACCGAGGCCACTTTGGAGTTAGCTCATCGCCTTGGAATTTTAGCTGAGCAACTAAGTATTGAAATAGATCAGATGAAACCTGATGTGATTGTGATCGAACGCGTCTTTAGCCAATTAAATGTGCGCACTGCAATGAGTACGGCACAAGCCAGTGCGGTTGCCATGTTGGCTGCGCATCAGCGAGATTTGCCGGTGGTTATGTACACCCCGACTGAAGTTAAAGCCGCTGTAACTGGATCTGGTCGAGCTGACAAAAAACAAGTCACACAAATGGTAGCCAGACATTTGAATTTGGCTGAGTTGCCTAAACCTGCCGACGCGGCTGATGCATTGGCGCTTGCGCTTTGTCATGGTTGGCGTGGTGTTGGACAACAAAGAATCGTTGACCAAGCAATTAAGTTCGGAATCAAAATATGATCGCATCAATTAGCGGACGAGTTCTAGAAACCCGAGTAGATGGCCTAGTAATTAACATAGGCGGTGTAGGTATGTTCGTCCTTTGTGCGCCCGACATTATCGCAAATTCGAAAATTGGCGAGGAAGTCTCTGTCCAGACAGCATTAATCGTTCGTGAAGATTCGTTAACGTTATTTGGTTTTGCAACTGCCGAAAGCCGAGAACTTTTCGAATTAGTGCAAAGTGTTTCAGGCTTCGGTCCAAAATTAGCGTTCACGATATTGGCTTCACTATCAGCGCAGGATTTTAAGAATGCATTAGTTAACGAAGATGTTGCGCGACTTAGACAAATACCAGGGGTAGGTGCCAAAGGTGCGCAGCGTTTAGTACTTGAGCTTAAAGATCGCGTAGGAGTTGCAACAGGTGACCGAGTAAGGGCCACAGGTTGGCAAGACCAAGTGGAACAAGGATTAATTGGTCTGGGCTGGACAAGTAAAGAAGCCGCAAAAGCAGTTCTAGCCGTACAAGATTCTGGTGTGTCTGATGAAGATGTGGCCACACTATTAAAACGAGCGCTACAAATCTTGGCGAATTAATTGGGTGCATAACAATGAATAATGAAAGATTGATTAGCCCTCAGGGTTACGCAGATGAGGTAACTGCTGAGTCCGCATTACGCCCACACACACTTGGCGAATTTGTGGGACAAGAACGCGTAAAAGGGCAACTAGGTTTAATGCTTTCAGCGGCGTTAGGAAGAAAAGCAAGTCCAGATCATGTTTTATTAGCTGGCCCACCTGGCCTTGGTAAAACAACTTTGGCAATGATTATTGCAAGTGAAATCGGAAGTCCCTTCCGCATCACAAGCGGACCAACTATTCAGCATGCGGGTGACTTAGCAAGTATTTTGTCGAGTTTAGTAACTGGCGAAATTCTGTTTATTGATGAAATCCATCGAATGTCACGTTCAGCCGAAGAACTACTTTATGTTGCAATGGAGGATTTTCGAGTTGATGTAATGATTGGCAAGGGACCTGGAGCAACTTCAATTCCACTTGAACTGCCTCCTTTTACTTTGGTAGGCGCAACCACCAGGTCAGGTTTATTGCCAGCACCTTTACGTGATCGATTTGGTTTCACGGCGCATCTGGATTATTACGAGAATGCTGAATTGCAACAAATTGTTGTTAGATCTGCACACCAATTAGAAATATCGATTGATGAGCAATCAGCTTTCGAGTTAGCTAGAAGATCACGAGGCACACCACGCATAGCAAATCGACTACTGCGCAGAGTGCGAGATTATGCCCAAGTGCACCACGCTGGAAATTTAAATTTGAAAAATACAAAAGCGGCCTTGGAACTATATGAAGTTGATGACTTAGGGTTAGATCGACTTGATCGTGCAGTTCTGACCGCATTAATTGATAATTTCAATGGTGGACCAGTCGGTTTATCAACTTTGGCCTTATCTGTTGCCGAAGAGCCAGAAACGATTGACTACGTCTGCGAACCATTCTTAGTTCGAAACGGCTTCTTGTTACGGACTTCGCGCGGTAGACAAGTCACACCAGCGGCATATCAGGCACTTGGCAGAGGAGCGCCTACAGATAGCCCGATTCCAATTACTTTTCCAAAAGCCGATTAAGGTTAAATCCTCAACATCCACTAGGGTTAAAGAGTCCAACAGGCTTTAATTCGTTTACTTTAGGAACTTTGTGGCTACACATTATCGACCAACTAGAGCTTTACTAGTTTTTAGTTTGGCTTTAATCGGCATTGGAGTTTGGGCGCTAAAAGGTGGCGAATCTACTGCTCCTCGACTAGGTCTTGATTTACGCGGTGGAACTCAAGTAATCCTTTCGCCTAAATCTGCAACTGGTGAAATTACCTCAGATCAAATAGCTCAATCTGTTTCTATTCTTAGACAACGTGTAGATGGTTTTGGTGTAGCTGAAGCCGAAGTAACCACACAGGGTCAAGGCGCGACAACAAAAATAATTGTGACATTACCTGGGACAACAGATCGAGCTGTAGTAGACGACCTTAAATCAACTGCAAAACTAGCTTTTAGACAAGTAATAACTTTTGACTACGGCACACCACTGCCTGTTGCGAGCGCTTCACCATCGGCAAGTAACACTCCAGTTCCAACACCGCAAATTGATCCAAGTCTGTTAACCCCACCAATTCAAGCAGCGACACTTGATGAAGATCTAGCAGCTAGATTTGCCGCGCTAGATTGCGCCGATTCACAAGTTCTAGCTGGTGGGGGTTTAGATGATGAAACCGCTTACTTAGTTACATGTGAAGAGGATGGTTCGTATAAGTACGTTTTAGCTCCAGCTGCTCTTTCAGGAACTGACATTGAAAGTGCTATTGCCGGACTACCGCAACAAGGTGCGGGTGGTTGGCAAGTTGATTTAACGATGACTTCTGATGGTGCCAAAAAGTTTGCAGAAATTACAACGCAACTAGCTACGCAACAGTCACCGCAAAATCAGTTCGGTATTGTGCTTGACGGCTTAGTAGTGAGTGCGCCTGCGGTTAATGAGGCAATACTTGGTGGTAGCGCAACTATTAGTGGTTCATTCACAGTTGAAGAAGCCAAAGCATTAGCGCAAGTACTTAAATATGGAGCCCTTCCACTGACTTTACAAGTAGACGAAGTTTCACAAATCTCACCAACCCTTGGAAACGACCAACTACGCGCTGGCGTTCTTGCCGGTGCATTTGGTCTGTTACTTGTTGTTATTTATTTAATGGTTTATTACCGAGCACTTGGCATTGTTGCTGTAGCAAGTTTGTTCATTGCCGCTATAGCGCTTTACTTAACGGTCGTAGTACTTGGTAATGAAATCAATTTCACTATGACTTTGGCCGGTATTGCTGGTGCGATTGTGGCAATTGGCATTACCGCCGACTCTTTCGTTATTTACTTTGAACGTATCCGAGATGAGTTACGCGAAGGCAAAAGACTTCGGACAGCCGTTGACGCTGGCTGGGAACGAGCCCGCCGTACGATTTTGGCAGCTGACTTTGTGTCACTCTTAGCTGCAACTGTGCTCTACTTCTTGTCAGTTGGAAGTGTCCGAGGTTTTGCTTTCACACTTGGCTTAACAACAGTTATCGATATTTTAGTTGCGTTTTATTTCACTCGGCCACTAATGGTTACTTTTGCAAAGAATAAATGGATGAATGAAGATTCTGCGTTAACTGGAGTATCTCCAAAAAGACTGGGTGCAGTTGAACAAAATGTGGAGGTTACCCAATGAGTGGATTTGGAGATCTAGGTAATCGTCTCTATCGAGGGCAAAAATCTTTTAAGATCGTTGAAAATCGTAAAGCTTGGTATGCGATTAGCGCACTGCTATTAGTTCTTTCATTTGCGGTACTCGGTTTACGCGGACTTAATCTCGGTATTGAATTTAAGGGTGGTGCCGAGTTTGCTGCGCCAGTCAGTTCGGCAACAACGCAAACAGTAACCACCGCACGCGAAGCAGTTAATGCCTCAGGTACAACCGCATCATCGGTGACTATTGTGGGCGGAAATAAAATACGTGTCCAAACACCAACTCTGACAACCGAAGAATCTGCCAAAGTAAGCCAAGCCTTAGCGGCAGCACTGAACGTTGATGAACAAGATGTAAAAATTCAAATAGTAGGGCCAACTTGGGGCGCCGAAGTTTCAGCTAACGCAGCACGAGCGCTCGTAGTTTTCCTAGTTCTTGTTGCTATCTTTATTGCGATTTATTTCGAGTGGCCGATGGCAGCTGCCGCAATATTGGCATTAGCCCACGACGTGGTGATTACGGTTGGTATTTATGCGCTTTCTGGATTTGAAGTTACCCCAGCAACTGTGATCGGCTTTCTCACTATTTTGGGTTATTCCCTATATGACACAGTTGTGGTTTTTGACAAAGTAAAAGAGAACACAAAGGGTATTACGGCCAGTAGTCGGATGACTTACAGTGAAGCTGCCAACTTGGCGCTCAACCAAACTTTAGTTAGAAGTATCAACACTTCGATAGTTGCGTTACTTCCAGTCGTTTCTATTTTTATAGGTGGCATCGTAAGACAAGGTAGTGGGACGTTGTATGACCTAGCTTTAGCACATTTTATAGGCAAGGTAGTTGGACCTTTCTCGTAAATATATAATTCCACCCC
>CAJBBC010000137.1 GCA_903951185.1 uncultured Actinomycetes bacterium | reverse complement strand
GCTAAGCGCGCAGCTTTTTCAGTTGGTAGCGCAATTGCTTCATCGTAAGAATTAGTGTGTAGCGATTGAGTTCCGCCAAAAATTGCTGCCAGTGCTTGTACAGTAATTCTCATTAAATTAACTTCGGGTTGCTGCGCAGTTAACTGCACACCAGCAGTTTGAGTGTGGAAGCGAAGCATTTGACTCTTTGGATCTTTTGCGCCAAATTCTTCCTTCATAATGCGCGCCCATATTCTTCGGGCAGCCCTAAACTTTGCAACCTCTTCTAACAAAGTAGTTCGAGAAACAAAAAAGAAAGCAAGGCGCGGACCAAAATCATCAATGTCTAATCCAGCTGCGATCGCAGTGCGGACATACTCGATTCCATTAGCTAGGGTGAAGGCAATTTCTTGCGACGGAGTCGCACCCGCTTCACTCATGTGATAACCAGAAATTGAAATAGTATTCCACTTTGGTAATTCGTCATTACAGTACTGGAAAATATCAGTTGTTAAACGAAGTGAAGCGGTCGGCGGAAATATGTAAGTTCCGCGAGAGATATATTCTTTTAGGATGTCATTTTGAATTGTGCCGGTTAAATTTTTTGGATTAATTCCATTTTCTTCGGCAATAATTTGATACATCAAAAGTAACGTGGCAGCCGGCGCATTAATTGTCATTGATGTAGATATTTGGTCAAGTGGAATTCCATTGAATAAATCTCGTAAATCATCAACTGTGTCGATTGCTACACCAACTTTGCCGACTTCACCGTGCGCTAATTCATGATCGGAGTCGTAACCCATTTGAGTAGGTAAATCGAAAGCAACACTCAATCCAGTTGAGCCAGCTTTAATCAGATCGTGATATCGCCGATTAGATTCAGCTGCATCGCCAAATCCGGCATACTGGCGCATTGTCCATGGGCGGCCGTTGTACATAGATGGATAAACGCCGCGAGTAAATGGATATTGTCCTGGCTCACCTAAAGCTTCGGTTGGATCCCAGCCAGCAAGTGAGTCAGGCCCATAAACCGGCTTAACCGGAAACCCTGATTCAGAAATACCCATGAAATCAGGGTACTAACATTTTGGGTTCAGCAATTCAGCCAGTCATTTGGCGCCCAGACACAATTAAGTCAGGTGAATATCGGCTGTATTTTGCCTGGCCATCCGGAGTGTGAGGTATCCAACAAATAGGCATCTGGCCGAGCCAACTACCCCCTATCGGCACTAATCTTTAGGTAATCCAACAGTTTTACCGAAAGGTCACTTCGTGGCGTCATCAAATGGAACTCTCTACCGCGGCCGTGAGGGCATGTGGTCTTGGGTAGCTCACCGAATAACTGGTGTTGCAGTGTTCTTCTTTTTATTCGTACATGTTCTGGATACTGCTTTAGTTCGAGTTTCACCTGATGCTTACGATCGCGTTATCGCAACTTACAAAACTCCACTAGTTAATTTGTTAGAAGTTGGACTTGTTGGCGCTGTACTATTTCACGCATTAAACGGTATCCGTTTAATTCTGGTTGATTTTTGGGGTAAAGGCACAAAATACCATCGCCAAATGCTTTGGGTAATTATGTTTATTTGGTTACTTGTGATGATTCCAGGTACTTACTACATGACCAAACACACTATTGAAGCAATGTTTGGAGTATAGAGATGTCAAACAGAACTCCTAATAAATTGCTTGCGCCACGCTCCGCACGAAGTGGTAGAACTAATTACGAATTGTACTCATGGCTTTTTATGAGAATTTCAGGTGTTGTTTTAGTTTTCTTAGTACTGGGACACCTTTTTATTATGAATATTCTTGATGGTGGTGTGCAACGAATCAACTTTGCATTTGTGGCCGGTCGTTGGTCAAGTCCATTTTGGCAAGTTTGGGATCTTTTACAACTTTGGTTAGCCATGATTCATGGTGGCAACGGTTTACGCACAATTATCAATGACTATGCAGAACGTGATAACACTCGAGTTATTTTGAAGTCACTTTTGTACATATCAGTAGTTTTCATCCTGTTATTAGGCACATTAGTTATTTTCACTTTCGATCCGAATATCGGATAAGGGCCAGGGAGCTAAATGCAAACGCATAAGTACGACGTTGTAATTGTTGGCGCTGGTGGTGCCGGCATGCGCGCTGCCCTTGAATCCAGTACTCGCACTAAGACTGCGGTGCTGACAAAGCTTTATCCAACTCGCTCTCACACGGGTGCCGCCCAAGGTGGTATGTGTGCAGCTTTAGCAAATGTCGAAGAAGATAACTGGGAATGGCACACATTCGACACAATTAAGGGTGGCGATTATTTAGTCGACCAAGATGCTGCTGAAATTATGTGTAAAGAAGCAATCGATGCCGTTATTGATCTGGAAAAAATGGGTCTGCCTTTCAACCGAACCCCAGAAGGAAAAATAGACCAGCGTCGATTTGGTGGACATACCCGTAATCATGGTGAGGCTGCTGTGCGTCGTTCATGTTTTGCGGCAGACCGGACTGGTCACATGATTTTGCAAACTTTGTACCAAAACTGCATTAAGAATGACGTTGAATTTTTCAACGAATTTTATGTACTAGATCTACTGCTTACCGATGATGAAAATGGAAATCCAGTTACTTCTGGCGTAGTTGCTTATGAATTAGCAACTGGCGAAATACATCTTTTCCAGGCTAAGAGTGTGGTTTTAGCCACAGGTGGCTTCGGAAAAGTATTCAAAACTACTTCAAATGCGCACACCCTTACTGGCGATGGAATGGGTATTGTTTGGCGCAAAGGTTTACCACTTGAGGATATGGAGTTTTATCAATTCCATCCAACAGGTTTAGCTGGACTTGGTGTGCTATTAACTGAAGGCGCTCGCGGTGAAGGTGGTATTTTGCGAAATGCCTCTGGTGAAAGATTTATGGAACGCTATGCACCGACTATTAAGGACTTAGCCCCTCGAGATATGGTTGCGCGCGCAATGGTTCAAGAAGTGCGTGAAGGTCGCGGTGCAGGTCCACATAAAGATTATGTGTACCTTGATTTAACTCATTTACCTGCCGAGCAAATTGAAGCTAAGTTACCGGACATTACAGAATTCTCTCGTACTTACTTGGGTGTAGATCCAATTACCGAACGTGTTCCTGTATTCCCAACAGCGCATTACGCAATGGGTGGCGTACCAACAAATGTAGAGACTGAAGTACTTCGTAATAACACTGACATTGTCCCTGGCTTATTTGCTGCTGGAGAAGTTGCTTGTGTTTCAGTTCACGGTGCGAATCGACTAGGTACTAATTCACTACTTGATATCAACGTATTTGGACGACGAGCCGGAATAGCTGCAGCTAAATATGCCACCAGTACTGAATTTGTTGCGTTGCCTGAAATGCCAGCCACTGCGGTGGAAGACATGGTTAATCGAATGAAGGATAGCGACGGCTCAGAACGCGTTGCTCCAATTCGCAAAGAACTTCAGGAAACTATGGATATGAATGCCCAGGTTTATCGAAATGATGAAACTTTAAACCAAGCATTATCTGATGTTCGGGCTCTAAAAGAGCGCTACAAAAACGTCAGTATCCACGACAAAGGTAAGCGCTATAACACTGACTTACTAGAGGCTATTGAACTTGGTTTCTTACTTGAACTTGCGGAAGTCTTGGTAGTTAGTGCCTTAGCTCGAACTGAAACTCGTGGTGGTCACGCTCGCGAAGATTACCAAACTCGTGATGACAAGCAGTTTATGAAACACACTATGGCTTATGCAGACGAAAAAGTTGGGGTGCGCCTTGACTATAAGCCAGTAGTAATGACTCGCTATGAACCAATGGAGCGTAAGTACTAATGACTGATTTAGCAGATTTAGCAAAGGACATCATCGGAACTATGAACGCAGTTGATTCTGGAGTAATAAACGACATTAATTCTGAAAATGTCGATATTCCGAAAGCTTTTGAAGTAACAGTTAGCGTTCGTAGATTCGATCCAGAAGTTGATTCTGAGCCATTTTGGCAAGATTTCCAGGTTGAAGTTTTTTCAACTGATCGAATTTTAGATGCGCTCCATAAAATTAAATGGGATCAAGATGGAACTCTAAGTTTCCGTAGATCTTGCGCACATGGTATTTGTGGTTCAGATGCAATGCGCATTAACGGGCGTAATCGACTTGCCTGTAAAACTTTAATTAAAGATCTTGACGCTAAGAAGCCAATCACAGTTGAAGCAATAAAAGGTCTGCCACTTGAAAAAGATTTGATTGTTGATATGGAACCGTTCTTTGCGGCTTACCGTGAAGTTATGCCTTTCCTTGTACCAACAGGCCATGAACCAGATCGTGAACGAATTCAGAGCCAAGAAGAACGTGCTCGATTTGATGAAAGTACGAAATGTATTCTTTGTGCTGCTTGTACAAGTAGTTGCCCGGTTTTCTGGACTGATCAGCAGTACTTTGGTCCAGCCGCAATAGTTGGCGCACATCGCTTTATTTTCGACAGCCGCGATGCGGCAGCAGAAGAGCGTCTAGAAATTCTGAATAGTAAAGAAGGCGTTTGGCGCTGCCGAACAACTTTTAACTGCACTGAAGCTTGCCCACGAGGTATTCAAATCACCCATGCAATTGCTGAAGTTAAGCAAGCTTTGATTCGCGGAAAAATTTAATTAATTAAGTAGCAAGTCTGCTAGCTGATCCACTGTGTCAACAACTTCAATTGCTCCAGCATGCGCTAATTCGCCATCTTCGGCATAGCCCCAGCTGACTCCGATCGCTGGCAATTGATGTTCAGTAGCGCCATGAATATCATGCTCACGATCTCCGATCATCACTATCGAAGTACCATCACACATACTTAACTCATTTATCGCGTGTTCGATTACTAAAGCCTTAGTGCCACGGATTACTCCATGCTCGTCTCCGCCAGCAATAACTTCAAAATGGTGATCTAAGTTGAAGTGTCTAAGGATATTGACCGCGGCATAATCTACTTTTGAAGTTGCAACTGCAAGACGTTTATTTTGCTTGTTTAATTCAGTTAATAACTCTGGGATCCCTGGATAAACACTATTTTCATAAGCACCCGTTTCGTTGTAGTACTTTCGGTAGAGATCAACAGCTGTTTTAGTTTGTGCTTCACTCATTCCGGCATAGTCGCGAAAGGAAGTCCAAAGTGGAGGGCCTAAATACTTTCGTAGCTGCACTTCATTTGGTTCTTCGAAGCCCATTTCACGAATTGCATAAAGTACTGCATTTCCAACGCCGAGGCCAGAATCAGTGAGTGTTCCGTCTAAATCAAAAAGAACTACATCCCAGCTCACAGAGCAAAGCCGATCTTGGCGTAGACAGCATTGATAGTTTCCTGCGCAATTTCGATGGCACGATCAGCGCCATTATGCATCAATGTTTCAAGTTCACTCTTGTCAGTAAGTAATTCTGCTACTCGATTTTGATACGGCTCAATAAATGAAAGGACAACTTCGGCAGTCTCTTTCTTAAGATCTCCGTACATCCGACCTTCGAAAGCTTTGACCAATTGCTCAACACTTTGGCCTGAATATGCACTGTTTATGGTCAGTAAATTTGATACGCCAGGTTTCTTAGTTTGATCAAATCTAATCTTTGTTTCGGAATCGGTAACTGCAGATTTAAATTTTTTCTCAGTAGTTTTAAGTGGATCAAGTAAGTTCACGCAACCACTCGGAGCCGATTTGCTCATTTTTGAAGTTGGATCTTGTAAATCCATAATTTTTGCAGTCTCTTTAACAATAAAAGCTTGTGGAACAGTAAAGACATCGCCAAATCTTCCATTGAAGCGAATTGCCAGGTCACGCGTTAATTCCAGGTGCTGGCGTTGGTCTTCACCCACTGGCACTGCATTAGCTTGATACAGCAAAATATCAGCAGCCTGCAAGATTGGATAAGTTAACAACCCAACACTGGCTGAAGAAGTCCCGCCTTTAGCAGCTTTATCTTTGAATTGGGTCATCCGATTCGCTTCACCAATTCCAGTTAAGCAAGACATAATCCACATAAGTTGAGCATGTTGTGGCACTTGGCTCTGCACTAACAAAATTGATTTCTTAGAGTCGATCCCAAGTGCTAGTAATTGTGCATAAGAATTCAGAGTTCGATCACGCAAAAGCTTTGGATCTTGCTCGACAGTTATGGCATGCATGTCAGCAATGAAGTAGACGCAGTCATGTGTGTCTTGCATTGCTACCCAGTTTTTGAGTGCACCAAGATGGTTGCCAATGTGAAAACTATCGGATGTAGGTTGAATACCCGAAAGTACGCGTGGTTTGCTCATTTAACTATTCTGTCACGAGCCAGAAATTACTTGCCGAACAACATGGATTCGAGAAACTCGGCGGCCATCCATTTCAACTACAGTTAATCGACATCCAGGTACATTTACCTCATCGTTAATCATTGGGATTCGACCTAGCTCAGCAGCAATTAAGCCAGCTACTGTTTCATAAGGTCCTTCCGGTAATTCGATAAGTGTTTGCTCGGCAAAATCATCCAAGTTAAGTAGTCCGTCAACCATGAGATCAGTTCCCGGCGTAATTACACCTTCACTTGCATCAGTGTCGTATTCATCGCGGATATCACCAATTAACTCTTCAACTAGGTCTTCCATTGTGATAATTCCAGCAGTGCCACCGTACTCATCAACAACTATGGCTAAATGCGCACTGGCTGCGCGCATTTGAGTCAACGTAGGAATAACTTGCTTGGAACCTGGCAAACGTAATACTTCGCGCGCTAAGTCACCAATTCGAATTGAACGACCTTGTAATTCTGGATCAAGCAAATCTCGAACGTGCACAAAGCCCACCACATCGTCCTGAGATTCATCAGAAACTGGGTAACGAGAATGGGGTTTGTCAGCAACAATTTTCACCGCTTTAAAGACTGGTAAGTCAGCATCTAGAAATGCAACTTCAGTTCGCGGAATCATAATTTCGCGTATTTCGCGATCGCCAGCGCTAAATACATCATCAATTAATTCGCGTTCGGCATCTGTTAAATCTTCGTGTGCAGCAACCATGCCGCGAAGTTCTTCACCGGAAATTTGCTCTTTACCGGCAGTTGGGTCGCCACCAAGAATACGAAGTAGGGCATCACTTGATTTAGATAAGAACCAAATAAAAGGTGCAGTTATTCGAGCCATAACATCAACTAGGCCAGTCAAAAATAATGCATAGCGTTCAGCATGTTGTAGGGCCAAGCGTTTTGGCGTTAACTCACCAACCACTAGCGATAAATAAGCGATTAATAAAGTGCCGGCTACAAGTGCAATTGTCTCAGCAACAGAATTAGTCAAACCAAAATTTTCAAAAGTCGGTGCAAAAATAGGTACTAAACGCGAGGCACCATAACCTGCCGACAAAAATCCAGCAAGAGTTACCCCAACTTGAACTGCCCCAAGAAAACGGTTTGGGTCTTCCATTAATTTTTCAAGACGCTTACCGCGTCTACCTTTACTTGCGCTAAGTTTTTTTACTTGACTTTCGCGCAGCGAAATCAAAGCTGTTTCAGCAGCGGCAAAAATTCCACCAATGATAGTGAAGATCAGCACCATCGCCATGGTTTGCCAGAAAATATTCATTGCTCTTTAGTGTACTTAATAAACTAAATCTTGAATTTAGCCGTAACTGGAGCGTGATCGCTCCATCGCTGGGCGTAGGTTTTAGCCCGAGTTACCGAAACATCTTGGCAATATTTTGCCAATTCAGACGTGCCCAAATGGTAATCAATCCGCCAACCTGTGTCAGTATCGAAAGCTTTGCCACGCCATGACCACCAGGTGTAAGGACCTGGGATATCGCCAGCAATTTTGCGACCTAGATCAACTACGCCAACTTTTTCGAACCAGTGATCAAAATAAGCCCGTTCTTCTTCTAGAAAACCGGCTTTCCCGATATTGCCTTTCCAGTTTTTCAAATCTGCTTCACGATGTGCGACGTTTAGGTCACCGCAGACTAAATAAAGTTCTTTATTGGTTTGTGCAGACTTTAATTTTTTTGTCATCGCATCAAGAAATTTATATTTTTCTTGTTGCACAGGTTTTTCAACATCACCGGCGTGTACATAAACTGAAGCGATTGTTAAGTCGCCTTTTTTCGTCTGTACTTTTGCTTGCACATAGCGACCAGTGTCGGCGAATTCTTTTGGTCCGATTCCCGTTTTTATATTTTTTAATGGCAAAGTACTCAAAATTGCAACTCCCGAATGACCAAGTCGGGCACTGGAATCGTGAGCTACAGCTAAGTCGGAAAGGTTGGCTTCTGCTAATGCTTCATGTAATTG
>CAJBBC010000136.1 GCA_903951185.1 uncultured Actinomycetes bacterium | reverse complement strand
CCGCCAATGTCTGGTTCAAATTCAATTTGTGTAGCCACCGTAGTTTTAGAAACTGGCATTGTGCCGATGATTGAACCGGAAACACGTTTAACTATGGAAGCACCAGGTGGATTAGTTCGAGTAGTTGCGCAATGTAAAGACGGCAAAGCCACAGAAATTAGAGTTCATAATGTTCCATCTTTTGTTGATCGACTGGATGTAAATATTGAAGTTCCTGGAATTGGCACAGTAAAAGCTGATTTAGCTTATGGCGGTGATAGTTTCGCGATCGTAAACGCACACGAACTTGGCTTTGCAATCAAACCGGATGAGGCTCGCGAATTAGCTGAAGTGGGTATCACAATCACCAATGCTGCGAACGAACAATTTGGTTTTCATCACCCAACTAATCCAGAGTGGAAACATATTTCATTTTGCCAAATTGCCGCGCCAATTTTTGAAGAAGATGGTGTACTGATCAGTCATAATGCAGTTGCGATTCAACCTGGAAAAATAGATCGTTCGCCAACCGGAACCGGAGTTTCTGCTCGAATGGCGGTCCTTCATCATCGTGGGGTACTTAAAGTTGGTGACCGACTACGTGGTCGTTCAATAATTGGTTCACATTTCAATGGTCGAGTTGAGCAAGAAATCGCTATCGGCGATAGAACAGGCATTATCCCTTCGATAGCGGGGCAAGCTTGGATTACTGGAACACATCAACATACTTTAGATCCCACCGATCCTTGGCCAGCCGGATATGTCTTAAGTGACACTTGGCCAAAGATCACACCGAAAGTTGTTTAGTGGCCCCAAAATTAAAGTCGATTAAATCAATTCAGACTTATTTAGCTACCCAAGATAAACAGTTAGCTCGTGCATTAAAAAATGCGCCGCTATATCCAGTTGCTAAAGAGCCTGCGCATAATTCGCACTTTGAAACCATTGTTTTTGCAGTGATTGGCCAACAACTATCTGGCAAAGCAGCTGACACCATAACTCATCGGTTAATCAAGAAAAGTGGATCACCGGTTAAACCTCGAAAAGTTATCAAACTCGGTCATGACGAACTTAGAGCAGTTGGCTTAAGTAATGCGAAAGCAAGAACGATACTGGAGTTAAGTCAGGCAGTAGTTGATGGCTTCGATTTAGAAAGCGTTGACCAATTAACTGATGAGGAAATACTTAAAGAGTTAACTAAGTTTTGGGGTATTGGCCGCTGGACTGTTGAAATGTTTATGATGTTTCGACTTGGTCGACTCGACATCTGGCCAATCGGTGATTTAGGTGTCCGTAAAGGTTGGGCAAAGATTCAGGGGATAACTGGAACGCCGACGGAAAAAGAAGTTATTGGCGTTGCCGACCACCTGCGTCCATATCGAAGTGTGGTGGCCTGGCACTGCTGGCGGATGTTGGACGAAGAACCAGATTTTTGGTGAAACCAGAAATCTGGTTTAAAGCAAATAAATACTGCAGAGCCAGACTTTTGGTGAAACCAGAAATCTGGTTTCAAGCAGATGAATACTGCAGACCAAGTTGTTTTGCAAACCTTTCGCAAACTAGTAGGAAACACTTCAACTAAACTCGGATTATGACAAAACCCGTAGTGCTAATCGCTGAAGAATTATCGCCAGCAACTTTAAATGAGCTAGGTGACAGTTTTGAAATACGCAATTGCAATGGCGCTGATCGCGATGAATTACTTAAGGAAATTGCAACTGTGAATGCAATTTTGGTGCGGAGTGCTACAAAAGTTGATACGCAAGTTATCGCTGCTGCACCGAATTTAAAGATAATTGCCCGTGCTGGAGTTGGTTTGGATAATGTCGACATTCCAGCAGCAACTACAGCTGGGGTACTTGTAGTCAACGCACCAACTAGCAATATTGTTTCGGCGGCCGAATTAGCTGTTGGCTTACTTTTGGCAAGTGCACGCAATATTGTGCCGGCAAACTTGGCGCTCAAAAATGGCAAATGGGCTCGTTCAAAATTTGGTGGTGTTGAACTTCAAGATAAAACGGTTGGCATTATTGGAATGGGGAAAATTGGCTTGTTAGTTGCTAAGCGACTAGCCGGATTTGATATGAAGTTTGTGGCTTATGACCCATACGTTAAACAGGCACCAGCAGGTGGTCCAGAAATAGAAATGGTGGAACTAGATGAACTTCTGAAAGTTTCAGATTTCATCACAATACATATTCCAAAAACGGCTGAGACAACAGGTTTGCTAGGGAAAGCTGCTTTTTCGCAAGTTAAACCAACTGTGCACATTATTAATGCAGCACGTGGTGGGGTGGTAGATGAAGACGCATTATTTGAAGCTTTAACTCAAGGTCAGGTTGCTGGTGCTGGGCTTGATGTTTATGCAACTGAACCTTCTACTGATTCACCACTATTTGCCCTTGATCAAGTTGTCGCTACTCCACATTTAGGCGCATCGACTGAAGAAGCGCAAGAAAAAGCTGGCATAGCCGTCGCGCAATCGGTAGTTGCCTTCTTCAGTGGAAATGAAGTTCCGGGAGCAGTTAATACAGCGCAGCTCAAGTAGTTGAGCGCAGCTAAGTTAATACAGCGCAGCTCAAGTAGTTGAGCGTAGCCAAATTAAGACAGCGCAGCTCGGAATCGCTTAACCATCTCGTGTATTTCGCCTTCACTTGTTGTTAGGGCCGGGGATACTTGTAAAGCATTACCAACTATCGGCCTGGTAACGATTCCGTGTTTACGTAATGTCCACATCATTGGGAAATTAGCGCCAGGTTCAACCATTTCGATGCCGGCTAAAAAGCCAATTCCAGTTCGAACTGTGGCAACACTTGGTAAGTCATTTAAACTTCGGAATGCTTCAGCAAACATACCTTCCATATTTCGAACACGTTTAGGCAGTTGTTCGTCTTTCATTATTTTCAAATTTGCAATAGCAGCAGCAGCACAAGTGGCATGGCCACTATATGTATAGCCATGCCGCCAAACGCCAACGCCTTCGGCCGCAAATACATTCCATACTTTTGGCGCTGCAATTACCGCTCCCATTGGTGCGTAACCTGAAGTTAAACCTTTTGCAGTCAGCATAATGTCGGGTTTCAAATCGAACCTGGTGGATGCAAACCAATCTCCAGTACGACCAAACCCAGTAATTACTTCGTCAGCAACGAATAAAATGTCACGTTCAATACATGCTTTTCGCACAGTATCTAAATACATATCAGGCGCAATAAGCATTCCACCAGCACCCATAATCGGCTCACAATAAAGAGCTGCGATTTTATCTTCGCCGACTTCATCTAAGACTTTAATTAACGCTTCGTGGTCATCCCATGGAACTTTAACGACATCTTCATCTAGTGCACCGTAACCTGCTCGGTTATCTGGAATTCCAGCTAGCGAGGTTCCACCATTATGCATACCGTGGTAACCACGATCGCGAACAATTATTGTGTGCTTACTCGGCTTATTAAGTAGCTGCCAATACTTACGCACCATTTTCATCGCTGTATCAACACTGTCGCTGCCACCGCTTGTGAAGAATACTTTTGAATCAGGCACTGGCGCCAAACCAGCGACTATTTCAGCAAGTTCGTTCGTTATTGGAACAGTTACATCACTGAAGTTGGTAAAGGATGCCATTTGGCTAGCTTGCTTAGCCATTGCTTTGCCAATGGCCTTGCGGCCATGACCCACATTGACATACCAGAGGGAGGCGCCAGCATCTAAATATTTATTTCCTTGGTCATCCCAAACCCAAGAGCCCTTACCTTTGACAATCTTGAATTCGCCAGTTTGATCCACTGTGCGCATATCCGAAAACGGGTGCCAATAAGTTGTCATATTTGCCTCTGATTTACGTGGTTAATTAACTTTACTTGGGCGTCTTTCATTTCTTAGGTGAATTCAGGCTTTCAATTTGGTTTAACTCTTGAAAGTTGCCAAGATTGGCAAGTGATTAATTGGCCAGTCAGTCATCCAACACTTATCGATGGCGATTTAATGCTGCGAGCCTGGTCAGCGGAAGATACGGATTTTGTCTTTACAACTTGCCAAGAGTCAGCAATTCAGGAGTTCACTACCGTACCCGTTCCGTACACCGTTGAAAATTCTAAAGAATTCATATCTATCCGCGTTAATGAACTTCCCGAAGACAACTCAATTTCTTTAGTGGGCTGTGTTGGGGGGGCACCGGCTTTATCTGTATCGCTACATAGCGCAAGCAAATTCGACCACAGTATTGAACTTGGCTATTGGGTAGCTAGTGAATTTCGCGGATCTGGACTAGGCGCTCGGGCTGCAAAATTACTAACTGACTATGCATTTGCAATTGGTTTTCGCCGAGTAGAAGCTTTAACAGATCCTGAAAACATTGGCTCCCAGAAAACTTTAACGGCAGCTGGTTTTGAATTTGAGAATATTCTGCGACAAAAACTTACTAGGCGGGATGGTACCCAAGTCGATGCACTGGTGTATTCAAAATTTCCACCTGTAGATCCGAAAAACTTCAAGTAATTAGGAATTACTGGACTACGCACAAGCCAGCTTTTGCGTGAGCGGCTGTTTTAGTTAGCAGTATTTATTTAGTCGCTACGCCAGTAATTAGAAATTACTGGACTACGCGACCGTAAGCCTTGTGGACCATAACCCAGCTACCGTCTAAATCGTCAATTCGTACTTGGTTAGCTCGGGATGCTGATGCATAAGTCGCGTGAATAACTTTGTTATCGCCTATGTATAAAGCAACGTGCTGAATACCGCTGCCAGATCTGCCGGAGAAAACTAAGTCACCAGGTAAAAGATCTTCGCGGCTTATCGGCATAACAATTGGCAAAAGACTGCGAGTTCCATGGGGCAGAGATACGCCAGCTTGTTCGTAAGCCCAGAGGACGAGCCCTGAACAGTCGAATGAATTTGGTCCAGTACCGCCGGCTCGGTAACGAGCGCCATCTTCTTTAGTTAGAGCAGCCGCAATAGCAACCTGGATAGCCTCTGCCGATACCGGAACCGCTGAAGTATCAAATTTAAGTTTCCCAGATTTCGGATTAACCGATTTTGCTTTGGCTACAGCCACTGGCTTATTTTCTGGTGCGGCGGCCTGGATTGGAGTTTGGCCAGCCAAGAAACTGAATACCAATGTAGGCACAGCTATGCCAATTACTTTTCGAATTTGCATACGTATAAACCCTTTTGCAGTCGATAAGTTCGGAAGCCATTTCGACCATACGTTGGGCAGTAATTAAAAACCTAAAAGCAAAACGCCGTAAACCCCCTATTCTTGGTTGAGTTACCAAAATGTGATCTATCCCACTAATTGCTAAGCGGTCAACAAATGTACTTATTTTTATTAGATATTCGTGTTGTTACTGCAGGTTATTACTGCAGGTAGTCACTGCAGGTAGTCACTGCAGGTAGTCACTGCAGGTTGTTACTTAAGTGCGCGATTAACAGCAGAGACAACTGCTTTAAGTGACGAAGTAACTATTGAAGAATCAATACCAACACCCCAAAGTGTTTTTCCATTAACTGTGCACTCTAAATAAGCAGCAGCCTGGGCATCACCACCGCTACTCATAGCATGTTCGTGATAATCCAAAACTTTTACGTCAACTCCAACTTGTGACATTGCATTACCAAATGCCGCAATCGGACCATTACCCAAACCTTCAACTTCAATGCTTCCGGTTTTACTCGCAGTATCTTCCATTGAAACGCGAACTTTAGTGTCGCCTTCAACATCACTATCCACAGCCACAGTCTTTAACTTAAATCGGCCCCAAGGATTTTCCGCATTCGGCAAGTACTCATCTTTGAAAATATCCCACATTGCAGCTGGGCTAACTTCGCCACCTTCTTCATCAGTGTGCTGTTGGATAACTTGGCTAAATTCAATTTGTAGTCGACGTGGTAATTCCAATTTATTTTCAGTGCGCATTATGTACGCCACACCGCCTTTACCGGACTGTGAATTTACGCGGATGACAGCTTCGTAACTACGCCCCACATCCTTTGGATCAATCGGCAAATAAGGTACTGACCAAGCAAATTTATCAACGTGGGTACCAGCAGCATCAGCATCCTTTTTCATAACTGCTAGACCTTTGTTAATTGCATCTTGATGTGAGCCAGAGAAAGCGGTAAAGACAAGATCTCCGCCATATGGATACCGCTCTGGAACTGAAAGTTGATTGCAATACTCAACAGTTCGACGAATATCATCAATATCGCTGAAGTTAATCTCTGGATCAATACCTTGGCTAAATAGATTCATCCCAAGAGTCACTAAACAAACGTTGCCAGTTCGTTCGCCATTACCAAATAAACAACCTTCAATCCGATCGGCGCCAGCCATATAACCAAGTTCAGCTGCGGCAACTCCGGTACCACGATCATTATGTGGGTGCAGAGAAATGACTAACGAATCACGGTTTCGCAATTTACGACACATATATTCGATACTGTCTGCATAAATATTTGGGGTAGCCATTTCAACAGTGGCCGGTAAATTAATAATTACTTTTCGATCAGGCGTTGGTTTCCAAACATCATTAACTGCATTTATTACTTCAATTGCGTAATCGAGCTCAGTACCAGTAAAGGATTCAGGTGAGTATTCGTAGTAAATCTCAGTTTTATTCTGGATTTGCTCGGCATACTTAAGGCAAAGTTCAGCACCGCGTACGGCAATTTCCTTAATTCCATCTTTATCAAGATCAAAAACAACTCGACGCTGCAGGGTAGAAGTTGAGTTATAAAGATGCACAATTGCTTGCGGGGCGCCATCGATTGCCTCAAAAGTGCGCTCAATTAGATGTTCCCGAGCTTGGGTTAAAACTTGAATTACAACATCGTCAGGAATTAATTTCTCTTCAATCAGCATGCGAACAAAATCAAAATCAGTCTGGCTTGCCGATGGAAAACCGACTTCAATTTCTTTGTAACCCATTTTTACAAGTAATTCAAACATTCGACGCTTGCGATCGGGCGTCATCGGATCAATCAGTGCTTGGTTCCCATCTCGTAAATCAACAGCACACCAGCGCGGTGCTTTGGTAATAACCTTGGTCGGCCAGCTTCGGTCCGGTAAATCAATTGGTGCAAAAGCCTGGTAGCGACTAAATGGCATACCTGACGGTTTCTGGCTATTGCGGTCTTCATATTTGTTCATTTGGATCTCTCCGAAGTTTTTAGTGTACGAAAGTATGGAAGTAAAGCCTGATCAGTTGGTATCCAGCAAGCCGAAACACCGCAACGAGAAGGCCGGAGGATTAGGCCTCGTTGCGGCTGCGAAGTAGCAGGCTCACGCGCACTTTAGTTACGTACATTGTGGCTAAAGCCTATCTGCAATTTTCCATGTTTGTTAAATCGCCGATACCCTTTAGCCATGGCAAAAGAGATAAAACTAGCAGTAATTGCCGGAGACGGTATTGGCACCGAAGTAGTGGCTGAAGGCCTAAAAGTGCTCAATGCAGTTGCGTCTAGCGCTGGTTTGAAAATTTCTACTACCGATTACGACCTAGGCGCGAAAAGATATAACGCAACCGGCGAAACGCTGCCAGCAAGTGTCGTTACCGAGTTAAAGAAGCAAGACGCAATTTTGCTTGGGGCAATCGGTGATCCTTCAGTATCACCAGGAATTCTAGAGCGCGGCGTACTTTTACCACTGCGTTTCCAATTAGATCACCACGTAAATTTGCGTCCAGTTAAGTTATTTGAAGGGGTCACTTCACCAATTGTTGGTAAAGGTCCAAAAGAAATTGACTTCATCGTTTGTCGTGAAGGTACTGAGGGACCATACGTTGGAGCAGGTGGATTCCTGCGCAAAAATACGCCACATGAAGTAGCTACTGAAGTAAGTATTAATACTCGGTTTGGTGCTGAACGAATTATTCGAGATGCGTTCGAACGCGCGACTAACCGTCGCGAAAAAGTGACGCTGGTACACAAAACTAATGTGCTGGTTTATGCCGGTGATGTCTGGGCGCGTGCATTTGCTGATGTAGCTAAAGAATTTCCAAAAATTGAAACAGACTACTGTCATGTTGATGCTGCAAGTATGTTTTTCTTAACTGCGCCTGAGCGTTTCGACGTAGTTGTCACTGATAATTTGTTTGGTGATATTTTGACTGATATTGGCGCAGCTATAGCTGGCGGAATCGGATTAGCCGCAAGTGGCAACATTGATCCAAGTCGAACTAATCCAAGTATGTTCGAACCAGTGCACGGCAGCGCTCCGGATATTGCTGGACAAGGTAAAGCTGATCCGACGGCGACGATTTTAAGTATTGTGATGCTTTTGGATCACTTAGGTGAACATGCAGCTGCAAAACAAGTTGAAAATGCAGTGGCAAAAGATTTGGCCACTCGAACCAATAACCGCTCAACCGCTCAAATTGGCGATGCAATTGCAACCGCAGTTGCGAAGTAACTAGAGGTAAGTATGACGCAGGTAGTTAATCAAGACTTAGCTGTATCGGCCGCCCAAGTTGTGGCGTCCGGATCACCTCTATATCCGCCAACTTCTCGGCAGAGCGCGGCGCAAAAAATAAAGCGTACTCCAAGTGATCATCCAGCCACTAAAGAACAACGAGAAGAAATTCTGGCAGCGCCAGGTTTTGGTAAGTTTTTTTCCGACCATGTAGTTAGAGCCACTTGGCTTAAAGGTCAGGGGTGGCAGCCGGCTGAGTTGGTTGCGGCTGATGCAAGTGCAGGCGGACTTTCAATAAATGCGCTGCATTATGGCCAATCGATTTTCGAAGGACTTAAGGCTTATCGACACCCAGATGGTGGAATTTACACATTCCGCCCGGAAGCAAATGCGCTTCGCTTTCAACGTTCGGCTTATCGCTTAGCTCTACCGCCGGTGCCGACTGATCTATTTATCGGCGCTCTTGAAGTTTTAGTTCAAGCTGATCAAGCTTGGGTTTCCAGTGAACCCGATCAAGCTTTTTATTTACGTCCACTTGAATTTGGTAGCGAACCCGCCCTCGGCGTTAAACCTTCAGATCACGTTACTTATGTATTAATGGGATCGCCGGTCGGTTCGTATTTTGCAAATGGTGTCTCACCAGTAAAAGTTTGGATTTCTGGTGAGTTTGTCCGAGCTGCACCAGGCGGAACTGGCGAAGCAAAATGTGCTGGAAATTATGCCGCAAGTTTGTTAGCTCAATCAGAAGCTGCTGCACAAGGCTGCGACCAAGTTGTTTGGATTGATGCAAACGAACGTAAGTACATCGAAGAAATGGGTGGCATGAACTTATTCTTCGTTTATGGCAAAGGCGCCCAAGCCAAAATAGTTACCCCAAAACTAACCGGAACTTTACTACCTGGTGTGACTCGGGATTCTTTATTAACCTTGGCTGCTGATCTCGGCTACCAAGTTGAAGAAGTAAAAATCACAGTTGATCAATGGCGTGAGGGTTGTGCCTCCGGTGAAATAACTGAATCATTTGCCTGTGGAACTGCGGCCGTTATAACACCGGTTGGGCAAGTAGATAGTAAAGACTTTGGTACTTGGACTATTGGTGATGGCACTCCAGGCGAAATAACAATGAAATTACGCCAAGCATTAGTTGATATTCAAACTGGGCGAGCAGTGGATCACCATAACTGGATGCACAGGTTGGTTTAGTAAATGACCAAACTGGACGATGCTTTTCATGTTTATGACACGACACTTCGCGATGGCGCCCAACGTGAAGGCATTTCATATTCAGTTGAAGATAAGTTAACGATTGCCAAACTCCTTGATGGCTATGGCGTTGCTTTCATTGAGGGTGGCTGGCCTGGTGCATTACCTAAAGACACTGAATTTTTTGCTCGAATGGCAGCCGGCGAAGTTGAACTTAAGACTGCAAAATTAGTTGCTTTTGGGGCCACTCGAAAAGCGGGGATAAAAGCGGATGAGGATCCACAAGTAAAAGCGCTTGTTGATTCAAAAGCTCCAGTTATAACTTTGGTTGCTAAAAGTGATATTTGGCATGTTGAGCAGGCACTTAAAACAACCGGCGCTGAAAATTTAGCAATGATTTCAGAAACAGTTTCATACTTAACTGGCGTAGGTCGCCGAGTATTTGTTGATTTTGAGCATTTCTTTGATGGGTACAAACACGATTCAAATTATGGAGTCGAAGCAGTTAAAGCAGCAGTTCAAGCTGGCGCTGATGTTGCAGTACTTTGTGACACAAATGGTGGCATGCTGCCATCTGGGATTTCCGAAATTGTTGCAGAGGTAATAAATCGCACTGGCGCACGAATAGGTATTCATTGTCAGGATGACACCGGCTGCGCAATTGCTAACTCAATTGCGGCTATCGAAGCAGGTGCAACTCACGTTCAGTGCACTGCAAACGGATACGGCGAGCGCACTGGGAATGCGGATCTATTTGTAGTTGTGCCAAATATCGAATTGAAGTTAGGTAAGCAAGTCTTGCCTCAAGGTGCACTTCGTGAAACTCTTCGGGTTTCACACGCAATTGCAGAAATAGCAAACTTGCCACCAAATACCCATCAACCATATGCAGGTGTTTCATCTTTTGCGCACAAAGCTGGCTTACATGCAAGCGCGTTAAAAGTTAATTACGATTTGTATAACCATATTGACGCCACTTTAGTGGGCAACGATATGCGTGTATTAGTTACTGAAATGGCTGGCCGTGCTTCGGTAGAACTAAAAGGCCGCGAACTTGGATACGATCTAGCAAATAATCCGGATGCAATTAATAAAGTTGTAGACGTTGTAAAAAGTCTGGAAGCTAAAGGTTGGTCATTTGAGGCTGCCGACGCATCATTTGAATTGCTCCTGCAAAATGCATTAAATGGCGACGGCTACAAGAAGTTTTCGGTTGAATCATGGCGTACCACAACTGAACAACGTGAAGATGGCCAAGTCACAAGTGAAGCCACCGTTAAGTTATTAGTCAATGGCGAACGAATTATTTCTACTGGTGAAGGCAATGGTCCGGTAAATGCTCTCGACAATGCATTCAGAAGTGCGCTAGTCCAGAGATTCCCACAACTTGAATCACTCGACTTAGTCGATTACAAGGTACGTATCTTGGACGGTGGCGCTGGAACTGGCGCTGTAACAAGAGTTCTAATTGAAACAGCAGAAGGTAAACATCGCTGGACAACTGTTGGTGTTCATGAAAATGTGATTGCGGCATCTTGGCTAGCCCTTGAAGATGCGATTAACTACGGTTTACTTACAAAATAATTCTTAGCATTAAGTCGTATATTCGCAAATAACACCAACGTTGGTATTCTTGGGAAATGCGTATTGCCAGAGTTTCGATTCCAGAAGTGGCTGGCCCAGTTTTCGGGGTCGTTAATGGCACAAGTATTGACATCATTAAAGGTCATCCATTTTCTGATTTGGAATTCACCGGCGTCAATCTGGACCTAGAGAAAGTCAAAATACTTTCCCCAGTACTACCAAGCAAAATTGTTTGTGTTGGCAAGAATTATGCCGACCACGCTAAAGAATTGGGCGGTGAAGTTCCAGCCGAACCAGTTATTTTCATCAAACCATCCACCACCGTAATTGGTGAAAATGATCAAATCGTGTTGCCAACTCAATCTACTAATGTGCATCATGAAGTTGAGTTAGCCGTCGTAATAAGTCATTTATGTAAAAACGTAGATGTTAGTCGCGCAGGTGAAGTTATTTTGGGTTACACCATCGCAAATGATGTCACAGCTCGAGATTTACAAAATAGTGACGGGCAATGGACTAGGGCTAAGAGTTTTGATACTTTTTGTCCAATTGGGCCTTGGATTGAAACGGAACTAGATCCAACTAATTTAGATTTAACTTGCGAAGTTAATGGGCAAGTACGTCAATCTGGAAATACTAGTGAAATGGTCCGCACTGCACATGAAATGGTTGCCTGGATCTCGACTGTTATGACACTTTTACCAGGCGATGTTATTTTGACTGGCACTCCAGCTGGCGTCGGGCCGATCGTTAATGGCGATATTGTTGAAGTAACTATTTCTGGGATTGGCACACTTTCCAATCCAGTAATCAAGAAATAACTTCAGGAGTTATTCGTGTCTAATGTTCGAGTTCGTTTTTGCCCATCCCCAACGGGCAATCCGCATGTAGGCATGGTTCGTACTGCTTTATTTAATTGGGCCTACGCCCGCCACACTGGTGGAACTTTTATATTTCGAATTGAAGATACAGATATTGCTCGGGATAGTGAGCAGTCGTATCAGGATCTACTAGCTTCACTTCGCTGGCTAGGTATGGATTGGGATGAAGGTCCAGAAGTTGGCGGCCCACATAGTCCTTATCGTCAATCGCAGCGGATGGACATCTACGCCGACATTGCTAAAAAGCTACTTGATTCGGGTAAGGCTTACTACTGTTACTGCTCACCGGAAGAATTAGAAGACCGACGCGAAAAAGCTCGAGCTGAAAGCAAAACACCTGGCTATGACGGAATGTGTCGTGATTTAACACCTGAGCAAATAACCAAACATAAATCTGAAGGACGGGCACCTGTTATTCGGATGCGAATGCCTGATACTGATTGGACTTGGGATGATCTAGTTCGCGGCGAAGTAACTTTTGCAGCTGAACACGTACCTGATTATGTAATTGTGCGTGCTACTGGCGAACCGCTCTACACCTTAGTTAATCCGGTTGACGATGTTTTGATGGAAGTTACCCACGTTTTGCGCGGTGAAGATTTACTAAGTAGTACGCCACGGCAGCTTGCACTTTATGACGCACTTAAAGCTATTGGTGTTGCAAAAGGAGAGCGGCCGCTTTACGGACATCTGCCTTACGTAATGGGTGAAGGAAATAAGAAACTTTCTAAACGTGATCCAGAGTCAAGTTTGTTAATGTATCGCGAAGAGGGCTATTTACCAGAAGGTTTACTAAATTACCTCTCATTACTTGGTTGGTCATTTGGAGATGACCGTGAATTCTTCTCAAAAGAAGAGATGGCTAAAGTTTTTGATGTCGCACGGGTTAATGCCAATCCAGCCAGATTTGATTTGAAAAAATGCACTGCGATTAACGCTGAATGGATTCGTACCCTTGACCATGCTGATTTAGTAAAACGACTTATTCCATTTCTCATTTCAGACGGGGTATTTAGCCAGGAACCGACCGAAGCAGATCTTGAAGTATTGCTCAAAGCAATTCCATTAATACAAGAACGGATGGAAACTCTGCGCCAGGGGGTAAATATGGTGAGTTTCCTATTCACTGGTAACCCAGGTTCGCCAGAATTTGAAATTGATCCGGACGAATCTGCAAAAGTTTTAACTGCCGATGCGCAGCCGGTATTAATCGAAGCACTTAGCGCACTAAATGGCGTATCCACCTGGAGCGCAGAAGCCATTGAAGAAGTGCTTCGCGTTGCTCTTATTGATGGACTTGGGCTAAAGCCAAAAGTTGCTTTTGGACCAGTACGAGTAGCTGTTACCGGGCGCCGTGTTTCACCGCCATTATTCGAGTCTCTAGAGATTTTGGGTAAAGTTCGATCTCTTTCTCGAATCCAAGCTGCAATTATTTAATAAATTTCACGAGAAAAACAAAAAGTCCCTTTCGGGACTTTTTGTTTTTCTTAAGTAGCCCCGACGGGATTCGAACCCGCGCTACCGCCTTGAGAGGGCGGCGTGCTAGGCCACTACACAACGAGGCCCCTAGCAAAAAGAGTCCGACAATCCAGTAAAAAGGACGATCAGGTCTTTTTCGCTGGGGTACCAGGACTCGAACCTAGACTAACTGAACCAGAATCAGTTGGGCTGCCAATTACCCCATACCCCAATGGCACCACTGGCTTAAATTGCCCAGCGACTTAGGAATTCTAGCCGAGTTGAACGCCTAAATCGAAACTCGCAATTAAGCACGATTATTAAGTAAATCGCTTATCCGTGCGGCTGCACTGATTACCGCCGAACCATGTAAACGTCCTGGCGTTCGAGTCAATCTTTCGATAGGACCTGAAATTGAGACTGCAGCAATTACTTTTCCGTTTGCTGTTCGAACCGGTGCTGAAACTGATGCCACACCCGGTTCGCGTTCGCCCACTGATTGCGCCCAACCGCGGCGTCGGATCGCCGATAAATCAGCAGCGCTAAATTTTGCACCTTTTAAACCAAGGTGTAGTCGATCGGTTTCTTCCCAAGCTAATAATATTTGGGCGGCCGACCCGGCTTGCATAGTCAAAGTACTTCCAACTGGCACAGTGTCGCGCAGACCGATCATCCGCTCGGCCGCTGCTACACAAATTCGATGGTCGCCTTGGCGTCGGTAGAGTTGTGCGCTTTCTTTGGTGGCATCTCGCAAGGCAATCAAAATTGGATTGGCGCTAGCCGTCAGTCGATCTTCGCCAGCCGCCCCAGCTAACTCATTAAATCGTGGACCGAGGATAAATCGACTCGCTAAATCTCTGGTGATAAACCGATGGTGTTCAAGGGCTAAAGCCAGTCGGTGTGCCGTTGGTCGAGCCAGACCGGTTGCTGAAACTAAACCAGCCAAAGTTAACGGCCCTGATTCCAAAGCGTCCAAAATGTGGGCAGCTTTATCAAGGACCCCAACTCCGCTATTACTATTGTCCATGTAGTGATATTGCTATCTCGCATACTGAGATGTCAAGGGAACTAATTAAAAGCTGAATTAGGAGGCACTAAATGGGTCGCACACTTGCTCAAAAAGTTTGGGATGACCATATAGTTCGCAGTGCTACCGGCGAACCAGATTTACTCTTTATCGACTTACACCTAATTCATGAAGTAACAAGTCCACAAGCTTTTGATGGTTTACGTGAAGCCGGCCGTAAAGTTCGCCGAACTGATTTAACTTTGGCTACTGAAGACCACAACGTTCCGACTATTGATATTGATAAACCAATTGCAGATCCAATCAGTCGTATCCAAGTTGATGCACTTCGTCAGAACTGTGCTGAATTTGGTGTCCCGATTTATTCTCTTGGTAATGAGCAGCAGGGTATTGTGCACGTCGTTGGTCCACAAACTGGTTTAACCCAACCAGGTATGACAATTGTTTGTGGCGATTCACATACTTCAACACATGGTGCTTTTGGCGCATTAGCTTTCGGAATTGGCACCAGCGAAGTGGAACATGTACTAGCTACGCAAACTCTTCCACTTAAACCTTTTAAGACAATGGCCATCACAGTTAATGGCAAACTTCCGGCTGGCGTTACCGCTAAAGATTTAATCCTGACCATAATTGCAAAAATTGGAACAGGTGGTGGACAAGGATATGTCCTTGAATATCGCGGCGAAGCTATCCAAGCACTTTCAATGGAAGCGCGAATGACAATCTGCAATATGAGTATTGAAGCTGGTGCTCGCGCTGGCATGATTGCTCCGGACGAAACAACATTTGAATATTTAAAGGGTCGCGAACGTGCACCGATGGGCGCTGATTGGGACACTGCAGTGGCTTACTGGCGCACTCTACCTACTGATCCTGATGCCGTATTTGATCGCGAAGTTCTAATCGAAGCTTCAGAATTAAGCCCGTTTGTGACGTGGGGAACTAACCCAGGTCAAGGTGTGCCATTAAATTCAACGGTGCCTTCTCCTGATCAATTCGCCGATCCAGTGGATAAATTGGCTTGCGAAAAAGCGCTTACTTACATGGGTCTTGAAGCCGGGCAAAGAATCAAAGACATCAGAGTTAATACTGTTTTTCTTGGTTCGTGTACAAATGGTCGAATTGAGGACCTTCGAGCCGCAGCAGATATTTTGCGTGGCCAAAAAGTTGCAAGTGATGTGCGCATGATGGTTGTGCCTGGCTCTGTACGTGTTCGTTTAGCTGCAATGGCTGAAGGTTTAGACAAAGTATTTATCCAAGCCGGTGCCGAATGGCGCGAAGCTGGTTGCTCAATGTGCCTTGGGATGAATCCAGATAAATTAACACCTGGCGAACGCAGTGCCTCAACTTCAAACCGAAATTTTGAAGGGCGTCAAGGACCCGGTGGTCGTACTCATCTTGTTTCACCACAAGTTGCTGCAGCAACAGCAATCCGCGGAACACTTTCTTCACCAGAAGATTTACTTTCAGCTAATTTAGTAAGCGCAGGTTCATAATGGATAAATTCACCGTTCACACCGGCACCGCAGTTCCATTGCGTGCATCAAATGTTGATACCGATCAAATTATTCCGGCTGAATATTTGAAGCGAATAACGCGTCATGGTTTCGAAGATGGACTTTTTTCGGCTTGGCGTAAAGATGAAAACTTTGTTTTAAATCAGCCACAATTTAAAAATGGTTCGGTATTAGTTGCTGGCCCAGATTTTGGCACCGGCTCTAGTCGGGAACATGCTGTTTGGGCCCTGATGGATTATGGCTTCAAGGCTGTAATTTCATCTAGGTTCGCCGACATTTTTCGCGGTAACTCAGGTAAACAAGGTTTACTCACCGCTGTAGTTGAACAAGATTTTGTTGAACAGCTCTGGAAAGAAATTGAAAACCATCCGGATACTGAAGTCACCGTTGATCTAGAAACTAGAACGATTACTGCCGGAGCCTTAAGTTCAACTTTTGAAGTTGATGAGTATGTGCGCTGGCGTTTACTTGAGGGACTGGATGATGTGGGCTTAACTTTAAAACATGTAGACCAAATAGATAATTTTGAAATAAATCGGCCAAGTTACAAACCAACCACCGTTTAGCTAGTAACTCTGTCGCGCTGAAAAAAATGCCTTAAAACATCGAAAAATCTCGAAAAAGTTCAAAAAAGGCAAAAAAACCCGAGAAATTCGCACTTTTTGCGGGTTTTGGGCGTGTCAGTTCTAAAAAACCCTGATTTTGCGCCGTAAAGTCGAGATTGAGTTGAACGGGGAAGTTCAACTCGGGTTAATTAACAAAGGTTAGTTAATCAAATAAGTCCCGGCTTTCCTTGAGAATGTCGGATTAATTGGAGGATCTCAAGTGAATAAGGCAGAACTGATTGATGCAGTAGCTGAAGCCGCAGGCCTAAGCAAAAAAGATGCAACCGCAGCAGTAGATGGCGTTTTTGATTCCATTTCTCGCGCAGTTGCTAAGGGTGACAAAGTTTCACTAACCGGCTTTGGCATCTTCGAAAAATCAGACCGTGCAGCTCGTACTGGCCGCAACCCACAAACTGGTGCTCCAGTTCAGATTGCCGCAACTTCAGTACCGAAGTTCCGCGCAGGCGCTGAATTCAAGAAAAAAGTTTCTGGCAAATAAGCCTTAAAACTCAATTAAATACGGCCCGCTGGGATTCCAGCGGGCCGTATTTGTTTGACTGCAAGCAATTACGGGCCAAACTATTAAACGCAGACGAAGTAGAGTCGTACCGTGAAGAATGCGACAAAAGCCTTGAAGCCACAAGGCGCGGGTATTTGGTACCGGCTAATCACGGGCGCACTTCGTCCATTTATGGTTATCTTCACAAAACGCGACTGGCGCGGCGGGTTACAACTGCAAAAACCTGGCGGCTTAGTTCTGGCAATGAATCATTTAAGTTGGGTCGATCCATTCGTGGCTGGTCACTTCTGTCATGACCAAGGTCGCCAAGTGCGCTTCTTAGCTAAAGCAGAAATATTTAAAGTTCCAGGACTTGGGGCGATATTAAAAAGTGCTGGGCAAATTCCAGTTAAGCGTCGCGATTCAGAAGCAGCTGCTGGCTCATTACTTTTAGCAATTGAAGCAGTACGTCGTGGTGAATGTATTGTGATTTATCCTGAAGGCACTTTAACTAGAGATCCAAATCTTTGGCCAATGAGCGCAAAGACTGGTGCTGCTCGAATTGCATTAACTACTGGTGCACCTGTGATTCCAGCAGCGCAATGGGGACCGCAAGACATTCTTGCGCCATACGGAAAAGTTTTGAAATTATTTCCACGTAAAACTATGAAAGTTTGGGCGGGTGATCCAGTCGACCTAACTGATTTACGCGACCAACCAATTACCGCAGCAACTTTACGTGAAGCTACTGATCGCATTATGCGAGCAATAACTTTACTTCTGGCCGAACAACGTGGTGAACCAGCGCCTGACCGACCAATGGCTAGAAGTGCAGTTCCTCCTCGGAAACCGGATTCCGCATGAAACATGTAGCTGTAATGGGTGCAGGTTCTTGGGGAACCGTATTTTCAATGATTTTGGCTGATGCCGGCTGCGAAGTATCGCTTTGGTCTCGTTCGTCCCAGATAGCTGATGAAGTAAATCAAAAGCGAACCAATAGTCGTTACCATCCTGGACTGCAGTTACCAGCTGCAGTTAAAGCAACAAATAATCCAGATGAAGCATTAACCGGTAGCGACCTGGTTATTTTGGCTGTCCCAGCGCAAACTCTTCGCGAGAATTTATCTGCCTGGTCATTATCAATTCCACAAAATGCTGTAATCGGCTCCTTAATTAAAGGTGTTGAACTTGGTACCGCACAGCGAATGAGTGAAGTTATAGCTGGCGTGGCTAACGTGAGTGCAAATCGAGTGGCGGTTATTTCTGGGCCTAATTTAGCTAATGAAATTGCTGAACGAGAGCCAGCCGCAACAACAGTTGCTTGTAGTGATGAAGTTTCGGCTAGACGAATACAAGATGCCTGCACTACAGATTATTTCCGCCCGTATTACACCACCGATGTAATCGGAGTTGAAATAGCTGGTGCTGTGAAAAATGTTATTGCTTTAGCGAACGGTATGGCCGTTGGACTTGGTTATGGTGAAAATTCACAAGCAGCTTTAATGACTCGAGGCTTGGCAGAGATGACCCGGTTAGGCGTGGCCCTCGGTGCTAACCCATTAACTTTTGCTGGCTTAGCCGGCGTCGGCGATTTAATTGCAACATGTCAGTCACCGCTTTCGCGTAACCGCACAATTGGTGAGCACTTAGGCAAAGGTATGACAATGCAAGAGGCTCAAAAAATCACCTCAACAACTTCTGAGGGCGTAAAGAGCTGTCAATCTATTTTGGATTTAGCTAAACAACATAAAGTTGCTATGCCGATTACCGAACAAGTAGTTAATGTCATTCATCATGGCCAAGGCGCAAATGAAGTTGTTCGAGCATTTATGACTCGATCAGATGAAGGTGTCGAGAAAATGGAACATCTCTAACGCTTAACTGGATCTAGCGCACCCTTTAAGTCGCGCCAAAGATCTTCAACATTCTCAATTCCGACGGCCAATCTAATTAAAGTTTCTGGCACAGCTTCATTTTCTTTTTCCCAGCGACGTCGACGCTCCATTAAAGTTTCTACGCCACCTAACGAAGTTGCGTAAGTAATAGTCCGAACATTTTCACAAACTTCGTCGGTTTGGGTAGCGGTGCCATTAACTTCGAAGGACAGCACACTGCCTGGACCGGAAGTTTGATCTTTGGCAACACCAGCATTTTTATGAGATGGCAAACCTGGGTAATGTACGACTTTCACAGCTGGATGATTTTGTAATCGCTCAGCCAGGATCTGCGCATTCTCTTCAGCGCGATCCATCCGCACCGCTAAAGTTCGAAGTCCGCGAAGTGCTAAATAAGCATCGAATGCACTGGAAATTGAGCCAAGTAATATTCGTCGAACGCTAAGCGCTTCCACTAATTCTTGATCTTTAGTAACTAGCGCACCCATTAACAAATCTGAGTGGCCAGACATTGCTTTGGTAACACTATGCATAACCACATCGGCGCCTAGTTCAATCGGACGTTGGCGGATTGGTGTCATAAAAGTATTGTCAACAAGTAATTTTGCGCCAACTTGATGAGCTAATTTTGCGGTATACCGCAGGTCGCAGATTTCCATCATCGGATTAGTTGGAGTTTCGATCCAAACCCAATCTGGTTTAAGTGCATTGATTACCTGATCCAATTCGGAATTTTCTGTTACATCAACTAACTTAAGTTCAATCCGACCAAGTTCGGCTAACTCCTTTAGCCGAACGGCTACGCCGGTGTATGAGTACTGGCTAGCGACAACTTTTGTGCCGATTGGCCACAAATCAAAAACTGCACTGGCTGCACTCATTCCACTTGAAAAAATTAATGCAGTGCCACCCTCTAAAATCCCAATAGCTTCTTCCAAGTAAGAGCCGGTTTCACTCCAATCGCGGGCATAACCATATTGACCACCAGCATGTTGTGTACTGGTTGGCACAATGGGCGGGTTAACTGCACCGTCGCCAATTCGCTCAGGTCGTCCCGCATGGACGACTGTGGTTTCGACATTTTGATTATTTTCAAGTTCAGCCATACCCGTAAGAGTAGTACCAAGGAATTAGCCTTGTTCTCCGTTACCGTTATACCTATGGCGAAACGTATTCGAGTGGCGGTTATTTTCGGTGGCCGCAGTAGTGAGCACACTATTTCCTGTATTTCTGCAGGCAGCGTGCTTAAAGCCATTGATCAAACTAAATACGAAGTAGTGCCAATTGGGATAACCCGGGCAGGTAAATGGGTTTTAGAAACTGCCGACAGCGCCCGACTTGCCATCACCGATGGAGTTTTTCCTGAAGTTGATCCAACTAATGCACCCGTCTTATTTACACCAGATCCGAGTGCTACCCAACTAGTTGTGCAATCCGAAGTGCCTGCGCTACTTGCCCAAGTCGACGTGGCTTTTCCAATCCTGCACGGGCCATGGGGTGAAGATGGAACCATCCAAGGCCTATTTGAACTAGCCGGAATTGCGTATGTTGGCTCAGGTGTGTTTGCCTCAGCTGCGGCAATGGATAAAGCGCATTTAAAAGCATTAATGCGGGCGGCAAATATTCCAGTAGGTAAGTATGAAGTTCTTTCAGATTCGGATTGGCAGAATAATCGCGAAACTTCACTAACTCGAATTAAGGAACTAGGATTCCCACTTTTTGTGAAACCTTGTCGCGCTGGTTCATCGGTTGGAATATCTAAAGTGAAAAGTGCCGCGGACTTAGTACAAGCAATCGAATTAGCGCGCCAACATGATCCAAAATTAATTATTGAAGCAAGTATGGAAAACACGCATGAAATTGAGTGCGGCGTATTGGGTGGCGCCAAGGGACCTAAAGCCAGCGTACTAGCTGAAATTATCGTTCGTGATGGCCATGAATTTTATGACTTCGAAGCAAAGTATGTTGATGATTCTGTTGAGCTTTGTGTACCAGCAAAACTTGATCCAGCACTAACAAAACGCGCTCAAGCTATTGCGTGCGATGCGTTCACTGCAATTGGTGGCGAAGGTTTAGCGCGCGTTGACATGTTTATTACTGGCGAAGATATTGTAATTAACGAGATTAATACCATGCCTGGCTTCACTCCGATTTCTATGTTTCCAAGAATGTGGGCTGAGTCCGGAATGGATTACCCAGAACTTGTCGACTACTTAATCAGTGATGCACTTAGTCGAGGCACTGGATTACGTTAGAAATGTCTAATCAGCAAACCGTTGCAGAACTGGGCGAATTCGGACTAATCAGCGCAATCCAAACACGTTTAGCAAACTCCAATCATCAAAAAGTTAGTGTTGGAATAGGTGACGATTCGGCTGTTGTTTCAGCCGCGGGAAGCCAAGTTGTTGCGTGTGTAGATGTCTTAACTCAAGGTGTTCATTTTCGACTTGATTGGTCAAGTGCAAATGACATTGGTCGAAAAGCTGCCGCAGCAAACTTGGCAGATATTTTTGCCATGGGAGCAACACCAACGGCATTACTTGTTGGGATAGCGATACCTGATGTAACGCCAGTTAGTTGGGTCCTTGAACTTGCTGATGGATTAGCCCAAGAGGCGAGTCGAGTCGATGTTCAAGTTGTTGGCGGTGATGTGGTGAAAAGTGAATCGATCGCAATTAGCGTTACAGCACTTGGTGAACTTTCTGGACGAAAGCCAATTTTGCGAAGTGGTGCAAAAGCAGGTGATGCTATTGCCCTAGCTGGAAAACTTGGTTACTCAGCTGCTGGTTACTTAATGCTTTCTCGAGGCTTTAGATCACCGCGAGTATTAGTAAACGCACATCGTGCACCCGAGCCTGCTTATGAACTTGCGGCCACTGCACTTAAAGCAACTTCAATGATTGATGTCAGTGACGGCTTACTTTCGGACTTAAGCCACTTAGCTTCAGCTTCAAAAGTTCAATTTCATATTGACTCCGCTACTTTGCCAATCCCTGAAGATTTAACGGCGGCTGCTAGTGCATTTAATGGCAATGCACTTG
This sequence comes from uncultured Actinomycetes bacterium, assembly GCA_903951185.1. GTDB lineage: Bacteria > Actinomycetota > Actinomycetes > S36-B12 > UBA5976 > UBA5976. The sequence continues at coordinate 6,387 of CAJBBC010000136.1, read as the reverse complement.
ACTGGGTTTTAAATGGTGGCGAAGATCATGCGTTCGTTGCAACATTTAGTAATCCACTCGAAGTCCCTGCTGGCTGGACATTGATTGGTTCGGTAACTGCAGGTGAACCAGGAGTATTTGTCGATAACCAATTAACTAGGGCAACTGGCTGGGACCACTTCCTAAAATAGTCAGATATTTACTAGTGACCATGTAGAAACAGTCATAAAAAAACCCCGCACAAGGCGGGGAAGTTTTAGGAAAAATTAAGCACGCGCTACTTTGTTAGCTTTAATACAACCAGTGCACACATTCATTCGCTTAGGTGTTTTGTTAACCAATGCACGAACTGACTGGATGTTTGGGTTAAAACGGCGCTTAGTGCGACGGTGTGAGTGAGAAATATTGTGGCCAAAGCCTGGGCCTTTGCCACAGACGTCACATACAGCTGCCACGTTAACTCCTCGAATTAGCTTTTTGCTTACTCAGCGAATCAACAGAATACCTGTCAATGCTGGGAAACTCCAATTCAGGATACAAAAAGTCCACAGTTATGGGCAAATCCGAAGTTTGGCACCGGGCTTTATGCAATGCGACAGGTAACCTAATTAAATGCCAACCCAGGGAATTAATCAGTTAACCTCCCCAATTACGGAGGTAGTTGGCGCAAAAACTGCGGATTTATTCGAAAAAGAACTTGGGATTAGCTCAGTTGGCGATTTACTTCGGCATTACCCACGTCGGTATGAACAGCGCGGGGCGCTAACTGATTTAAGTTCCCTAGAAATTGGTGATCACGTAACAGTCCAGGCCCAAGTTCGAAGCTTTAAGAATTTACGTAATAAATCTAAGCCAGGTACTCGCCAAGAAATTGTGATCAGCGACGGTACTGGCCAACTCACGTTAATGTTCTTTAATCAACATTGGCGCGAAAAAGACTTAGTAGTTGGACGACAGGGTCTTTTTTCCGGACAGATAAGCGTTTTCAATAACAAACGTCAGTTAACCCACCCAGACTATGAATTACTTGATGAGAATTCTGCGTTGAATAATTCGCCGATAAAAACTGAAGACTACGTTGAGGCTTTGTTACCAATTTATCCAGCCACAAGTAAAGTACAGACTTGGACAATTGAGCGAGCTATATCCGCAGCGCTGGCAAAATTAGCTGACGTACCCGATCCAATCGAACCTGAATTTAAACAAGCACATCAATTAATCGATTTAGACCAAGCATTACGTTTAATCCACCATCCAGCTAACCAAGTTGAACTCGACCGAGCAATTGAGCGACTTAAGTGGGATGAAGCATTAGTACTGCAGATACTGCTTGCCAAAGAAAAACACGAGTTAGAAATGTGGCCAGCTATACCTCGGTTAACTAAAGCAGGCGGCTTACTTGAATCTTTTGACGCTGCCCTTCCGTTTAAATTAACGGCAGGTCAAGCTGAAGTCGCAAAAATGATTGAGACTGAATGGCAGCTGGCCATCCAATGCATCGACTACTCCAAGGTGAAGTGGGTTCAGGTAAAACAGTTGTCGCTCTGCGAGCCATGCTCACTGTAGTTGACTCCGGGGGACAGGCTGCCTTACTTGCGCCAACTGAAGTACTGGCTAATCAGCATTACCGAGCTATCACGAAATTATTGGGACCGTTAGCAGAGCGTGGAAAACTAGGTGCCCACGACGAAGGTACTGGTGTAACGCTTCTTACCGGTTCATTGAATACAGCGGCACGAAGGCAAGCGCTATTAGATATAACTACTGGCCAAGCGGGAATTGTTATTGGCACCCACGCACTGCTTGAAGATCGAGTTGATTTCTTTGATCTGGGCTTAGTTGTTATCGATGAGCAGCATCGGTTTGGCGTGGAACAACGTGCAACATTAGTTGCGAAAGCTGGCAGCGAACGTAAACCTCATGTCTTAGTGATGACTGCAACGCCGATACCGCGAACCGTAGCAATGACCGCATTCGGCGCTCTAGATATTTCAACTTTGACTGAATTGCCGGCCGGGCGTTCACCAATTACCACTCACGTGGTCTTGGCAAGTGAAAAACCAACACACTTAGCGCGAGTATGGGATCGCATTGTTGAAGAAGTTACCAGCGGACATCAGGCGTACATTGTGGTGCCCCGGATCGCTAGTCAAGAAGACAAAGTTTCGGATAAACATAGTCGGCCAGCGATTGCTTTAGAAGATTTAGCTCCAGTTTTAATCGAAGGTCCATTAAGTAGTGTTCGAGTTGGTGTATTACATGGTCAAATGGCTGGTCTAGAAAAAGATGATGCAATGCAACTTTTCACACTCGGACCAGCCGCCCCAGATGGACTCGATGTGCTGATTTCAACAACTGTGATTGAGGTTGGCGTTGATGTGCCAAATGCAACAATGATGGTGATCATGGATGCTGATCGGTTTGGGATTAGTCAGTTACATCAATTGCGTGGTCGTGTTGGTCGTGGCCAAGCGCCAGGACTTTGTATTTTAGTTACTGAAGCGCCGCCATTTAGTAAAGCGCGTGAACGGTTAGCTGCGGTAGCTGCTACTACAGATGGCTTTGAATTAGCTGCACTCGATTTAGAACAACGCGGTGAAGGCGATGTACTTGGTCGAGCCCAGTCAGGACTTCGCTCAGGTTTGAAATTAGTTAGCGTTTTGAAGGATGAAGCAATTCTTACTGAAGCAAGAAAAGTTGCGATCGAAATTGTTGCTAAAGATCCAGATTTAGTTAAACATAATGCCCTTAAATTAACGCTTGATAATTTAATAGCATCAGCTCAAGCTGAATATGTGAAAAAGTCATGACCCGAATTATTGCCGGTCAATTGCGCGGCCGAGAAATAAAAGTTCCAGATAATGTGACTAGGCCAACTTCAAGTCGAGTGCGCGAAGCAATATTTTCGGCAGCTGAACATAAGCTTGCTGGCTTATCAGACTTGCGAGTTCTAGATTTATATTCGGGTTCTGGTGCGTACGCAATCGAAGCCATATCACGCGGCGCAGCACAGGCGGTCGCGATCGAGAAAGAAAATAAAGCAACGCAAATCATTAAGCAGAATTGTGTGGATCTTAAAATCGATAATTTGTCAGTAGTTACGATGGACGTTGCCGTGGCGTTAGCGAATCCACCACAATTTGGAAAGTTTGACTTGGTTTTCATAGACCCGCCATATGCATTTGCCGATGAGGTAGTTTCCGCGCAATTAGCCGAACTAACGAATGGTTGGCTTCATGATGGCGCTGTTGTTATCGTAGAGCGAAATAAAAAGTCGCAGATTGTGGCCCCTGCCCAGCTTGGGCAAGTAAATCAAAAGGTTTACGGGGATACATCTGTTTGGTACGGTCAGTATGAAGAAATCAACTCTAGTAACGAGAACTAGTAGGTACTTATGCGTAAGGCAGTTTGTCCAGGATCATTCGATCCAGTGACATTAGGTCATCTAGACGTTTTTGCACGTGCTGCCGAACAATTTGATGAAGTAACCGTTGGCGTCTTAATTAACAGTACGAAAGCTGGGCTGTTCACAATTGATGAGCGAATTGAATTACTTCGCGAATGCGTGGCGCCATATAAAAATATTAAAGTTGAATCTTTTCAAGGCTTACTCGTTGACTACTGCAAAGTTAATGGAATTAGTGCAATTGTAAAAGGCTTGCGTGCGGTTTCGGATTTTGATTATGAATTACAAATGGCTCAAATGAATTCACAATTAGGCGTGGATACCTTATTCGTAGCAACAAAACCTGAATTCAGTTTTCTTTCTTCGAGCATTATTAAAGAAATCGCTAAGTACCAAGGCGATGTCTCTGCTCTTGTGCCAACTGCCGTAAACAAAGCGCTAAAAGCCCGTTTCAAAAAATAAACCCTTTATTTATAGGGTTTAAGTAACAGACCAATTTTGGTTGTGCCTGTAAATTAAGGTAATCTGGCTTTTGGTCTTGCCAGGCCAAAATGAGCCAGACTTCCAGCGAGGATAAACATGTCTTCCCTTGATCCGCGCTCGCCGTTCGTACTCGATACTCGAGAAATTGGACGTCGTGCCGGTGAAATGAAAGAACTAAGTTTTTCGGTGGCAGCCCCGGCTGATCTTGGTCTAGCAATGATTGCGGTTCCAACTGGATCTGATATTGATTTCGAACTTCGACTCGAGTCAGTGATGGATGGAGTACTCGTCACCGGTACTGCTTTGGTATCAGTTGCGGGGGAATGTTCTAGATGTCTTGAACAAATTGCTTTCGATATGGAAGTTGATTTACAAGAACTCTACGAATACCTAGCAGTAGATTCCAAAGGTCGTCAGATCTCTGGACCGGAAGACGATGACGAATTACGAAAACTAGATGGAGACTTTCTCGATTTAGAACCAGTAGTCCGTGACGCAGTGGTGTTAGCTTTCCCGCTTTCGCCTTTGTGTCAACCAGATTGTCTTGGCTTATGTTCGCAGTGCGGATTTAATTTCAATGACGATCAAGACCACGTACACGAAGTAGTCGATCCTAGATGGGCTGCTTTAGATAAATTATCGAAAGAGAATTTGTCAGAGTAAATACTAAGTTTCAAAAGAATTTAGTCCAAAAACTAAAGTTCGATTTATCGGACCCGAATAGAAAAGGATGGCAGACCGTGGCCGTTCCGAAGCGAAAAACTTCTCGCAGCAATACTCGTCATCGTCGTTCCGCTTGGAAGACAACTGCTGCAAATTTAGCAACCTGCGAACGTTGCCGTGCACCTAAGTTGCAGCACACTGTTTGCCCAACTTGTGGTACTTACGACAATCGTCAGGTTCTTAGCGTTTAATTGCTGTGGCCCAGCCCACTTCATATAACGAATTAACAGCACGCCTGGGTGTTGAGATAAATACCCAGTTACTTGAACTTGCGCTTACGCATAGGTCATACGCCTACGAGTCAGGCGGTATACCAACTAATGAGCGCTTGGAATTTCTCGGAGATTCCGTTCTTGGCATCGTTATTACAGATGCCCTTTATCACCGACATCCAGATTTACCAGAAGGTCAGTTAGCTAAATTACGTTCGGCTGTCGTTAATGCCAGGGCGCTTGCAACTGTTGCCAGATCTCTGAACCTAGGAGATTTTCTTCGGCTTGGTAAGGGTGAAGAAGCAACTGGTGGTCGAGATAAATCATCCATTTTGGCAGACACTGTTGAAGCGCTACTTGGCGCAACTTATTTAGACCATGGCATCGAAGTTGCCAAGAATCTGATTCTTGAATTGTTTGCACAGTTATTAACTGATTCTGAAAAGCTTGGCGCTGGCTTGGACTGGAAAACTTCACTTCAAGAATTAACTGCCGAACTTGGTCAGGGCGTGCCTGGATATTTAATAACGGAGTCGGGTCCCGATCATGCAAAAGCTTTTGAAGCCCAAGTTGTTTTGGGTGATCATTTTTATGGACATGGGCGAGGCTCTAATAAAAAAGAAGCTGAGCAACAAGCAGCGGCAAGTGCGTATGCCGCCCTTAAAGCAGAACATGAGATTGAAGAACAGCGAAGTTAATGCCGGAGTTACCAGAAGTTGAAGTTGTCCGGCGCGGCTTAGCTAAGTGGGTAACTGGCAAGACAGTAGCGCAAGTTTCCGTTTTACATCCAAGAGCAATTAGAAATCATGCACCAGGTCCTAAAGATTTCGCAGGTCAGCTAGCGAATCAAAAAATTGAGGCTGTAAATCGACGTGGTAAATATCTCTGGCTGGAATTGAAATCTGGAATCGCAGTAGTTATTCATCTAGGGATGAGTGGGCAAGTACTTATTCAAAAAGCGGCTTTGGCGCCACATAAACATGTCCGAATTAAATTCACTTTCAAAGACAGTAAAAAGGAAATGAATTTTGTTGATCAACGCACTTTTGGCGGCATGCAGATAACTGAGTTGGTACCTGCCTCGAGTAGCTCAAGTAGCGAAGTTATCCCTGACACTGTGATCCACATAGCGCGAGACCCGTTTGATCCCCACTTTGAACCCGACACATTTATCGATGGAATACGCAGGAAAAATACGGAAGTTAAGCGAGCGTTACTCGATCAAACGCTTATGAGTGGAGTTGGCAATATATATGCCGATGAGACCCTATGGCGAGCCAAATTACATTGGGCATATCCAACTAATCGTTTAACCAGAGCTAAAGCAGCGGAGTTACTGTCGCATGCCACTGCCGTAATGACTGAAGCCTTGGCGCAAGGGGGCACTTCATTCGATTCGCTTTATGTGAATGTGAACGGTGAAAGCGGGTACTTCGCTAGGGGGTTAGCCGCCTATGGTCGGGAAGATGAACTATGTGATCGATGTGGGCGACTTATTATTCGGGATGCATTTATGAATAGGTCTTCGTTCAGGTGCCCTAGTTGCCAACCAAAACCGCGCAGTTAAGCAAAAAATCTAGTTTT
>CAJBBC010000135.1 GCA_903951185.1 uncultured Actinomycetes bacterium | reverse complement strand
GTTAATGGCGTTTGTTTAACGGTCACATCAAAAACAGCAGATGGCTTTAGCGCTGATGTTATGCAAGAAACTTTAAATCGAAGTAGTTTAGGTCAGCTTGTGGCGGGCGATCCAGTGAATTTAGAGCGTCCAGTTACCTTGGCCACTCGATTAGGCGGACACTTAGTTCAAGGTCACGTAGATGGTTTAGGCGAAGTTACTAATCGCGTTATTTCCCAAAATTGGGAAGTACTCACAATTAAGCCACCAAAAGATTTACTCAAATACATTGTCGAAAAGGGCAGTATCACCGTAGATGGAACGTCGCTTACGGTGGCAAGCGTTGATGCCGAAGTTTTCACAGTCTCACTTATCCCTGAAACATTGGCTAAAACCACACTTGGAATTCGCGAAGTCGGTCATCGGGTTAACCTAGAAGTCGATGTCATGGCGAAGTACGTAGAAAAATTAATTGAGGCCCAAAAGTGAGTGTTCGGTTAGATTCAATTGCAGATGCACTTGCCGACATTCGCGACGGCAAAATGGTCGTTGTTGTCGATGATGAGGACCGTGAAAATGAAGGCGACTTAATTTTTGCAGCCAGTAAAACGACTACTGAACTAGTTGGTTTTATGGTTCGACATTCTTCCGGTGTTATTTGTGTGCCAATGGAAGGCCCAGTGCTAGATCGACTTGGTTTACCACCAATGACGCACATTAATGAAGATCGTAAAGGCACTGCTTATTCAGTAAGTGTTGATGCCCGCGATGGAATTGAAACTGGAATTAGCGCAGCTGATCGTTCGCGCACAATTAAAGTACTTTGTGATTCAGCTACTGAACCGTGGGAAATAACTCGACCAGGTCACGTATTCCCACTTCGAGCAATGCCAGGTGGTGTACTTCGGCGTCCAGGCCACACTGAAGCAGCTGTTGATTTAGCCAGACTTGCTGGGCTAACGGCAGCAGGCGTGATTTGCGAAATAGTTCATGATGACGGATCGATGATGCGTACACCTGCACTTCGCGAGTTTGCTGATGAACATAACCTAAAAATGATCTCAATCGCTGACTTAATTGCTTACCGTCGACGCAACGAATCTTTGATTAAGAAAGTGGCTACTGCAAAACTTCCAACTGAATTCGGTGAATTCGACATTGTTGGCTACGAAAGTATTTTGGATGGCACCGACCACATCGCTTTAGTAAAAGGTGATATCAGCAGTGGCGAAGATGTTTTAGTTCGAGTACATTCCGAGTGCTTAACCGGTGATGCACTTGGTTCACTTCGATGTGATTGTGGACCACAACTTCGCGCGGCAATGCGAAAAGTGGCTACCGAAGGACGTGGCGTCGTACTTTATGTTCGTGGTCACGAAGGTCGCGGGATCGGCTTACTGCACAAACTTCAGGCTTACCAGTTACAAGACGCTGGAGCAGATACAGTTTCAGCAAATACTGCACTTGGGCTGCCAGCAGATGCACGCGACTACGGAACAGGCGCACAGATTTTAGTTGACCTTGGGATTAAGTCCATGCGCTTATTAACTAATAATCCGACTAAACGAGCGGGCTTAGATGGTTACGGTTTAACGATCACTGAATCGGTGCCAATTGAGATTGAACCAAATGACTTTAATGTTGATTACTTGCGAACTAAGCGAGATCAAATGGGACACACGTTAACTTTTGGAGCAAACTAATGAGCGCAACTGGGGCACCAGAAGACAAAGTTGTTGGTTTCACTGGCCAGCGAGTTGTCATAGTTGCATCGTCATGGCACGACGTAATTATGGATGGCTTAATTGCTGGTGCGCAGCGTGTTATTAAATCAACAGGTATCACACCGCAACTACATCGAGTACCGGGCACATTTGAATTACCAATTGCAGCTATGGCAGCGGCAAAGTCTGGCGCCGATGTAGTGATCGCACTTGGTGTAGTTATTCGTGGCGGCACACCTCATTTCGATTATGTATGTAATGCCGCTACCGATGGCATCCTTCGGGTCTCGCTTGATACGGGAGTGCCAGTTGGATTCGGTGTACTTACTTGCGATAACGAAAAGCAAGCACTTGATCGTTGCGGTTTACCAAAGAGTAAAGAAGATAAAGGCGCGCAAGCTGCAGCGGCTGCACTTAATACCTGGGTAGTACTGAACCAACTTAAAGGTTAGAAAACCGGTTCACTAGAGTTATTTCCGTGAATGACTTCAGCGGAGCACAAATACCAGCAAGTGATTTTGCTAATGATGACGGCGCACCAGATGCCAGATTACGCAGCGCCTTAAAGAACTACACCGAAAGCGCCACAGCCGAATCGGCTCGAAACTTATTAGATATTTTGTGTGAAGCACGTTTACTTGTGCCAGTTGTCGCGGTGCTAGATGCTGCGGGCGAATCTGATGCTGGTTTAGCCGTAGATAAAGACAGTCACATGCGCACAGTGGAATTTACTTCCAATGATGGCCGCACAGCGCTACTGGCATTCACCGGCACGGACAGTTTGGAACATTGGCAAGAAGAAGCCCGGCCAGTTGCCCGGCATGCATTTGAAATTGCACAAGGTGCACTTGAACAAGAACTTGATGGATTAATAATCGACATTGCTGGCCCAGCGCCAACAGCGATTGATGGCACCTTACTTGCGCTACTTGCTGTTGGCCCGAACCGTTTAGATTTACTCGATGAAGCGCTAGATCACGTATGTGAAGAGCTAGAAAAAGTAGCTGGGGTAGTTGGCGCGGACTGGGATGACACCGATGAGGAAGTTAACATCTACATCGGCATTTGCGAACCAGCCAACACATTAAGTACCCAAATTGCTGAAGTATTACAAAAAAGCAAACTTAATGTTTTACTTGATCGCCCCTTAGAAGTGCAATTAACTGATCAACCAAAACCAGTTGTTTAAAGTTAAATAGTCGCTTTTTTTACTCAACATTGATTTTGGGGACGCATCGTACGGTTCTGACGATAAAAGATTAATTTGCCCGTAAACCAGAGATTAATTAGTTTTTAGATAAACCGGACCGGTGTATTTTTCACCAGGACCTGCACCAGGTGCATCTGGGTGAGTGGACTGTTCTTTAAATGAACGTTGCAGTGTCTGTAATCCATCACGTAATGGCGCAGCATGATGTGACCCAAGTTCTGGCGCAGCTGCATCAATAAATCCAGCTAGCGCATTAATGATGATTCGAGCTTCGGCTAAATCAGGTGTGGTGCCTTCGAATAGCCCAAGTTTGATTGCACCGGCAGTGAGCATATCCACCCCGTGCAGACTCAGGATCTCAACCGAGGAGAGGGCGGCTAGGTCGCGCGCTGCCTCCACTGACTCATTAGTAGGGCCAGATACCAAGGGATTTTCAGAATTATGTTCCATGTCGCTTCTAGGTTAAACTCTTGATTAACCGACTGGGCTCTTGGGTCCGGTCACACAAGCGGACTTAAGTCCCACCCGCATCGATTATTTAAAATCGTCGGGTTGGTTACTAGAAGTACCTTCTAGTTGCGTACGGCATTTTTGCCTGCTTGTGTAAACACCCGCAACAAATGGAGGACATATCAGTATCGAACCCCGCATCAACGAGCGAATTCGTGTTTCCGAAGTTCGGCTGGTCGGCGCTGCTGGAGAGCAAGTCGGCATAGTCAAAATTGAAGAAGCAATACGAATGGCACTTGAGGCAGATTTAGATCTAGTAGAAGTATCACCAGAATCTAATCCACCAGTGTGCAAGATTATGGACTTCGGAAAATTTAAATACGAAGCCGCACTCAAAGCTCGTGAAGCACGTAAGAACCAAGTCAATACAGTCATCAAGGAAATGAAGTTACGTCCAAAGATTGACCAACATGACTATGACACTAAAAAGGGTCACGTCGAACGGTTCTTAAGTCAGGGTGACAAGGTAAAGATCACAATTATGTTCCGCGGTCGTGAGCAATCACGTCCAGAACTTGGTTACAAGTTACTTCAGCGTCTAGCACAAGACATTGGGGACAACGCGATAGTCGAGTCAGCTCCACTACAAGATGGTCGCAACATGACGATGGTCTTAGGTCCAGCAAGACGAAAGAGTTCTGAAAAGAGTAAGACCCCGAAGACAACTTCTTCAGTGGAAGCTGAAGTGCAACCGGCAGGAGATGAAGATGCCAAAGAATAAAACCCATAGCGGTGCCAAGAAGAGATTCAAGGTAACTGGTACTGGCAAGTTAGTAAAAGAACGCGCTGGCAAGCGCCACTTACTTGAAAGTAAGTCCAGCCGTCGCACTCGCCGTTTGTCCGTAGAACAGGTTTTATCACCTGGCGATACAAAGAAAGCTAACAAACTTCTAGGTCGCTAAGCGATCTGAACAGTTTGTAGATAGAGGAGTTTGATATGGCACGCGTAAAAAGAGCCGTTAACGCCGCAAAGAAGCGTCGTGAAGTTTTAGAACAAGCAAGTGGATACCGTGGACAACGTTCACGCCTTTACCGCAAGGCAAAGG
>CAJBBC010000134.1 GCA_903951185.1 uncultured Actinomycetes bacterium | reverse complement strand
GCCAAGTTTCAGTAGCAGCGCAAGTTTCCCTTGGTTACTTAAGTGAAGTAGAACGCGGCCAAAAAGAAGCCTCTTCGGAATTACTAGCTTCAATTTCCGGTGCACTTGAAACTCCACTATCCGAATTACTAGCTGGAGTAGCGCAAGAAATTGCTTTACGCGAACTAACTATTTCAAGCCGTAAGACATTTTCAGTTGTTTAATTAAAACAACAAGCCGTACAATTGTTTCGGAGGCATTCTGATGCTGAAACGTTTATTACTTAGTCTTGTTCTACTTTTTCCAACAACGGCTTGGGCCGACGATATTACGCCAACACCGACTCCATCTAGCAGTCTGGAATGGGATCAAACTCCACTTCCAGGATCAGAAAGCTGGGGACAACCCCCGCGAACTTTAGAAACGGTTTACCACATTTCAGGTGGCGCCTACAGTCCACCTACTGAAGCAAGTCAAGGTGTTGGTGGCTGGGCAGTAGTTCATCCAGGCACTGGCGTAGTCCACGGCGTAATAGTTGCCACCATAGATACCTACTATGCAAATAATGGTCGGATGCACACTGAGTATATGGGCTGCCCGGCTGGTTGTTTATTGCGCTTTCAAACAAGAGCCACTGCAGATGGAAATGTTGCTGGCTGGCACGGTCCTGAAGTTACTTTCGATAACTCGGATGCCACATTTGATTTAGGTTATTCGAATACTGATGCTTCTGGCACTACAAGAACTAAGCAAAAACTTATTCCAGCTTTAACGGCAGCTGATGGGGTTAATTTGCAAACCGGATTGATAAATATTCGTACCGAATTCATTTCAAGTCGTATAAATGATTTAGAAATAAAGTTAACCAAAATACAAGATCGCTTTGATAGCGCGGCAGCCTCAGAGATTGCTATTTCTAACTGGAAAACTTTTAACTACACATCAGACGATGAAGTTGTAGCCAACCTTGACGCTGATCTGGATGCAGCTTTAGTTGCTGATGGCTATGAACTTGAAAATCCGGATGAGGGCGGTTTTGTTGAAACAGTTAAATCGCTAACTGGGGCAGTGAAGCGCTTTTTTGGTGGCGTTTTCAGCCGCGACTAAACGCATCCCGGCGTTTGATCTGATCTAATTAACTGTGCGATTAAGTGACTTCTGGGAACGGATGGAGCTGGCTCTTGGAGTTGACTATGCCCGCTCATGGGCAGCTGATTTTCATGTCCCGTTATTAGACGGCCGAACTGTGGATATTGCCTTGGCCGAAGGGGAAGACACTCAAGTAGTTTGGCGAGCCGTCCACGAAACTCTAGGTTTAGCCCCAAAATTTCGCTAATTTAAGGTCCGAACGGTTAATGACACGCCGAACAGCCAGTAACTGGCTATTCGAACACTTGTTCGATAAATTAAACCTACGCGATTGAAACATCAAGAAATTCAAGGTTGCGGAGCAAGAATCAAGTCCCTGGGTGACTAGGGCACAGGTTCTAAAGTTCCACATCTGCAACTAAAGCCTTCTAGATGTCAGAGCCCGCACCTAACGTATGAAATCCCCAAACATACGTAAGAAAAGTAGGAGATAGAGATGGCCCCGAAAGCTGCTAAAGAAACACCAAGTTCGCCAAAGAACGGTTCTGCAAACGACCGCGAAAAGGCTCTTGAAACCGCGTTAGCTCAAATCGAACGCCAGTTCGGTAAAGGCTCGATTATGAAACTTGGCGAAGAAGATCGTGTCCCAGTTGAGTCAATTCCAACAGGTTCAATCGCGCTAGACATCGCTTTAGGTATTGGCGGCCTGCCACGTGGTCGCGTAGTTGAAATTTATGGTCCAGAATCTTCGGGTAAAACCACACTTGCTATTCACGCTATTGCCAGTGTTCAGGCACTAGGTGGCATTGCCGCATTCGTTGATGCTGAACATGCTTTTGATCCTGAGTACGCAAAGAAGCTTGGCGTAGACATCGACAACTTATTAGTTTCACAACCAGATACTGGCGAACAAGCACTAGAAATTGCCGACATGCTTATTCGCTCTGGTGCACTTGATTTAATCGTGATCGACTCAGTTGCTGCACTTGTACCGCGCGCTGAAATCGAAGGTGAAATGGGTGACAGTCACATGGGCTTACAAGCTCGATTGATGTCCCAGGCACTACGAAAAATAACTGGTGCACTAAGTAATAACAACACAACAGCTATTTTCATTAACCAGTTACGCGACAAAATCGGCGTAATGTTCGGCTCACCGGAAACGACTACTGGCGGTAAAGCACTTAAGTTCTACGCTTCAGTACGTCTAGACATTCGCCGGATTGAAACACTTAAAGACGGTGCTGAACCAGTTGGTAACCGTACTCGTGTAAAAGTTGTTAAAAATAAAGTGGCTCCACCTTTCAAACAAGCTGAATTCGACATTCTTTACGGTGAAGGTATTTCCCGTGAAGGTGGCATCTTGGACATGGCAGTAGACGAAGGTTTCGTGCGCAAAGCTGGAGCTTGGTACACCTATGAAGGTGACCAATTAGGCCAAGGTAAAGAGAATGCTCGTAAGTACCTTAAGGACAATCCTGGTCTAACGACAGATCTTGAGCGAATGATCAAAGAGAAATTAGGCGTAGGCGTGGCCAAGGCGGACTTAAGTGTTGTGCCAGCAGTTAGCGCTGAAGTTGAACTTGATGAAGATTTCGACGACGAAGATTAATTTCTAGTTATCGATTGAATTCGACAAAACATGTTACAAACGGCGGCCTCGGGTGTTAATTCTTTAGGGCAAGACCCTAAAGAAAAGGCAGATAAACCCGAGGCTGATCCTTTGTCAGCGGCTAAAGCAATTGCCTTAAGACAGCTCTCGATGGCTGCAAAAACGCGTTACCAACTCGAGCAGTCGCTAACTAAAAAAGGTTTCACGCCAGAAATAATACGAGTTAGCTTAGATCGCCTAACTGAAGTTGGCTTGATTGACGACTTAGCTTATGCCGGCATGTTAGTACGCAGCCGTTGCGTAACTAAAAAGGTTTCAAGATCTGTTTTGCGGATGGAGTTGCGCCAAAAAGGTATTTCCGATGAACATATTGACAGCGCTTTGACACAAATAAGTGATGATGATGAATACCGAATGGCCTCCGAGTTGGTAACAAAAAAATTAAGGTCAATGCGCGGGCTAGAACCAGATGTGATGAAACGTCGACTTTTTGGTTTATTAGCACGCAAGGGTTATCACGCTGGAATAGTTACCAGAGTGATTAGGGAGCAGTTAAAAGACCGTGATTCCTTGGCGGATTCCACACTTCAAGATTTTGCCTAGAATTAACAGGTGAGCACAGTAGTTTCAGACGCCAATCTTGGCACTTATGAAGTGCGCACTATGGGTTGCCAAATGAACGTGCACGACTCAGAACGTTTTGCGGGCCTTCTTGAATCTGCTGGATACATCCCAGTAGTCGAGGGCGAACTAGCAGACGTAATCGTATTTAACACTTGTGCAGTGCGCGAGAATGCTGACAAAAAACTTTATGGCTCACTTGGCGCACTTGCGCCGATTAAAGCAAAGAATAAGCGCCTACAAATTGCAGTGGGTGGCTGCTTAGCTCAAAAAGATCGTGGCGAAATAATCCGAAAAGCGCCATATGTAGATGTGGTTTTCGGCACACACAATATCAATGCCTTGCCAGTACTTCTAGAACGTGCCCGCATCGAACAAGAAGCTCAAGTTGAGATAGTTGAAGCTCTCGAAGTCTTTCCATCCACTTTGCCGGCCCGTCGAGACGCCGCACATTCTGGTTGGGTATCAGTAAGTGTTGGCTGCAATAACACTTGTACTTTTTGTATTGTGCCGGCACTACGCGGACGTGAGAAAGACCGACGACCTGCTGACATCCTGAATGAAATTCAAGTTCTGGTGGATCAAGGTGTCTTAGAAATTACTTTACTTGGCCAAAACGTGAATGCTTATGGTGTTGAGTTTGGTGATCGTTATGCATTTAGCGACTTACTTAAGGCAACTGGCAAAATTGAAGGCCTAGAACGAGTGCGTTTCACTTCACCTCATCCAAGAGATTTCACAGATCATGTGATCGAAGCTATGGCCACAACACCAAATGTAATGCCGCAACTTCATATGCCGCTGCAATCAGGTAGCGATCGAATTCTGCAAATAATGCGTCGCTCGTACCGTCAGGATAAATACTTAGGAATCATTGATCGAGTTCGCGCGGCTATCCCGGACGCTGCAATAACAACTGACATTATTGTCGGATTCCCAGGCGAGACTGAAGAAGATTTCCAGCAAACATTAGAAGTTGTTAAGCAAGCGAGATTCGCTGGAGCTTTTACTTTCCAATATTCAAAGCGTCCCGGCACACCAGCTGCCGAAATGCCAGATCAAATTGATCCAGAAGTAGTGCAAGAAAGATTTGAGCGCTTAGTTGAGTTAGCGAATCAAATTGCTTGGGATGAGAATAAGAAATTAATCGGTAAAGAAGTTGAAGTTCTTATTTCAACAGTTGAAGGCAAGAAAAATGAA
Source organism: uncultured Actinomycetes bacterium (assembly GCA_903951185.1). Classification (GTDB taxonomy): domain Bacteria; phylum Actinomycetota; class Actinomycetes; order S36-B12; family UBA5976; genus UBA5976. Next base: position 1,641 of record CAJBBC010000134.1, on the reverse strand, counting down.
AGCGCTGGTCGGGTAAGTGGTCGCGCTCGGGATAATCGCTTAGTTAATGTAACTAAAGTTGACACCAGTGGTAACGAAATTGATATTCGCCCAGGCGACATAGTCACAGCAGAATTAACTTATGCCGCTCCATATCATCTGAACGCCGACAATCTGATTTCGGTTCGCAAAACTCGTGCGGGAGATAATTTCGAAGCTGGCTCACGTCCGTCAACACCTGGCGTAATGCTCGGTATGCCAAAACTGAGTGTCTAGTGTTACCAGCAATAGTTATTGTTGGCACAACTGCGGTTGGTAAAACAGATCTTTCTTTGGAAGTAGCAAAAGCATTCAACGCTGAAATTATTAATGCTGATTCGATGCAGTTATACAAAGGCATGGACATTGGCACTGCAAAATTGCCAGTCGATCAACGTCAAGGTATTACGCACCATATGCTCGATGTTCTTGACGTCACAACTACTGCAAGTGTTTCGGATTATCAAAAAAGCGCCAGACCTATAATTCAAAGCCTGGCCGCACAAGGTAAGCGAAGTGTGGTTGTTGGCGGTTCAGGACTCTTTATTCAAGGCCTACTAGAAGATATGCAATTCCCAGAAGTTGACCATGCACTTCGCGATGAACTACAACGCCAAGCTGATGAATTAGGCGCAGCTGCGATGTACCAAAAGCTCGTTGAAGCCGATCCAGCTGCGGCTGCGAATGTGGCACCGGAAAATACTCGGCGAGTGATTCGAGCCCTTGAAGTTATTGAGTTAACTGGGAGCGCTCCGATTACGGAGCTAAAAGAGTTACCCGAAGTTATCCCAAGTATTCGTATTGGTTTACGGCGAGATCGCAGTGAACTCGATCCACGAATTGAAAAACGAGTTGAATTGATGTGGGCACAAGGTTTTGTGGAAGAAGTTGAACAACTTGAAAAAGTTGGTCTGCGCGATGGGGTTACTGCCCGCAAAGCTTTGGGTTACGCCCAAATTCTGGATTACTTAGCCGGCGAACTGACCCTAGCCCAAGCTAAGGAACAGACAATTTTCGCTACTCGTCGTTATGCTCGACGACAAGACTCTTGGTTTAACCGCGATGCGAAAATACACTGGCTCGATGCAAGTACTGCCGATCTATCAACGGTTACGCAATTAGTGAATAAAAACGGCTAGTTTCTAGCCAACGGGTAGAATTAAATAATGTCGAATTCAACTATTAATGGCGTACCTTTCCGCAAAGGTCATGGTGCGGGCAATGATTTCATCTTGCTAGCTGCCATTTTGGGTGGCGTGAATCCATCAAGCCAAATAGTTGAGCAACTTTGTGATCGACGAAAAGGGATTGGCGCCGACGGTGTTCTAAGAATCGCTCTGGCCAGTGAATTTTCGGTAACAGATGCCAAATACTTTATGGACTATCGAAATGCCGATGGTTCACTAGGACTGACTTGTGGCAATGGCTTACGGGTTACAGCGCGATTTCTGGTTGAACAAGGTTATGAATCTGCTGGTAGTTTCACAATCGGCACTCGCGCAGGAACTGTCAAAGCTTTTGTTGATCCGGCCGATCTTGAATTCGATAACATCGCAATCGACATGGGTCAGTTTTCGGCCATCGATAACTCACAAATTTCAGTGACCACTGAAACCGGTTCAT
>CAJBBC010000133.1 GCA_903951185.1 uncultured Actinomycetes bacterium | reverse complement strand
TCCAGTGCTAAATAAAATCGATTTACCTGCTGCGCAACCTGAAAAATATGCAGCTGAATTAGCACACATTATTGGTTGTAAACCTGAGGATGTATTTAAAGTTAGTGCCAAAACTGGCGCTGGCGTTGGTGAATTATTAAATGAAGTTGTTAAACAAATTCCGGCTCCAGTCGGCGATGCAAATGCTCCAGCTCGCGCCTTAATTTTTGATTCGGTTTATGACACATATCGTGGTGTGGTTACTTATGTTCGGGTGATCGATGGTCGCATTCCACATCGGGAAAAAATTAAAATGATGAGCACGCTGGAACAGCACGAAATTTTAGAAGTTGGCGTAATTTCGCCTGAGCCAGTTCCGTCAAAAGGTATCAGCGTTGGCGAAGTAGGTTACTTAATCACCGGTGTGAAAGATGTTCGACAATCACGAGTTGGCGACACTATTACATTGGCAGCTAATCCAGCTAAAGATGCTCTTGGTGGCTATCGCGATCCAAAGCCAATGGTTTTTTCTGGTTTATATCCACTGGATGGTTCAGACTTCCCAGAACTACGTGAAGCATTAGACAAACTCAAATTAAATGATGCGGCTCTGGTTTACGAACCAGAATCTTCAGTAGCACTAGGCTTTGGCTTCCGCTGCGGCTTCCTAGGGTTACTGCATTTGGAAATTGTGCGCGAACGACTTGAACGTGAATTTAACTTGGACTTAATTTCCACTGCACCAAACGTAATTTATCGAGTGAAAATGGAAGACGGTAAAGAGATAATCGTGACAAATCCGAGCGAATTTCCAAATGGCAAAATAGCCGAAGTTAATGAGCCGATTGTTAAATCCACTATTTTGACGCCAAATGAGTTTGTTGGCGCAATTATGGAACTCTGCCAGACCCGACGAGGAACACTACTTGGCATGGACTATCTGTCAGCAGATCGAGTTGAGATGCGCTACACGTTGCCACTTGCTGAAATTGTTTTTGACTTTTTTGATCAACTTAAATCAAGAACTCGAGGATATGCCTCACTCGATTACGAAACCACCGGTGAACAAAGTGCAGATCTAGTAAAAGTGGATATTCTGCTTCACGGTGATCCAGTAGATGCATTCAGTGCAATTGTGCACAGAGATAAGTCATACACCTATGGAACTCTGATGGCCGCAAAACTAAAAGAACTTATTCCACGCCAGCAATTTGAGGTGCCAATCCAGGCAGCAATCGGTGCTCGAATTATTGCCCGCGAAACTATTCGCGCAATCCGTAAAGATGTTTTAGCTAAATGTTATGGTGGCGATATTTCACGTAAACGTAAATTACTCGAAAAGCAAAAAGAGGGTAAGAAGCGAATGAAGATGGTTGGTCGAGTCGAAGTTCCGCAAGAAGCTTTCATTGCTGCACTTTCCACCGATGACAATGGTGTAAAAGCTAAAGTCAAGGACTAACTATGTTGGCAAAAGTTGTTTCACTAAATGTGGTGTATGACCAAGTTCCAGATGTTGGCGGAACAGTTGGAATAACTTCGATTGATAAACGTCCAGTAAAAGATGCGCGAGAAGTAACGACCAGCGGGGTAGCTGGCGATTCCAGGTCAGATATGGAATATCACGGTTCACCTAATCAAGCTGTTTATGCTTTTGCCCTAGAGGATTACGACTGGTGGTCAGCGCAGTTAGAAATGGCATTAACTCCAGGGCAATTTGGTGAGAATTTAACTACCACTGGGATTGATCTAAACACCTTAATAATTGGTACCAAAGTAAAAGTTGGTAGCGCATTATTACAAGTCACCACACCAAGAATTCCATGTGGCACTTTTCAACGATGGATGAATCTTGACCAATGGGTTAAGCGATTTACTCAAGGTGGTCGGCCAGGGACTTATTTGAGAGTTTTAGAAAATGGATTAGTTAAAGCTTCTGATGAATTTGAAATTATTGAAGTTCCAAACCACGATGTGACAATACTTGATTACTTCAAAGTCCATACCGGCGATCGAGACCAAGAACGAGTTAACCGATGTGTTAATTGTCCGGATATTGAACTTGAAGCTCGCGATAAATTTGCAAAGTTTCTAATTTAAATATGCGAACTTTAGGCGCTTACGTCCACGTGCCATTTTGTGCAACTAGATGTGGATATTGTGATTTCAATACCTACACTGCGCAGGAATTACAACGTGATGGCACCACAGTTAGTACGGCAACTTATGTAGATCGAGTTATTTCTGAAGTTACTCGCCAGCGAACTGCTTTAGGAAATAACAGCCAACCGTTAACCAGCGTTTTCTTTGGTGGCGGGACGCCCACACTACTGGGTTCAAGTGAACTAGTTAGAGCGCTAACTAGTCTCAAAAAGGAGTTTGGTCTTTTAGTAAATGCTGAAATTACTACTGAAGTTAATCCAGATTCAGTAAATGCTCACGATCTAGAAATTCTGCGGGAGGGTGGTTTCACTCGAGTGTCGTTTGGCCATCAAAGTAGTGCACCGAAAGTTTTGCAATTACTAGAGCGCACTCATACGCCTGGGCGAACTTGGGAAGCGGTTAATTGGGCGAATGAAGCTGGATTTGAACACATTAGTGTTGACTTAATTTACGGTTCGCCCAATGAAACGCAAGCTGAATTGGAATTAACTTTAAGTGAAGTTATTGCTGCAGACATAGACCACGTGAGTGCTTATTCTCTTATTGTCGAGCCGGGCACAAAGCTGGCAGCTCAGGTAGCACGTGGCGAAGTAAATGCCCCAAGTGATGATGTAGCAGCTAGCCGCTACGAATTAATAGATCAACAGTTATCTTCAGCAGGATTTGAGTGGTACGAAGTCAGCAATTGGGCAAAACCTGGTGGCGAATGTAAACATAATTTAAATTATTGGCATAACCAAGACTGGATTGGCATTGGACCTGGCGCACATGCGCATATAAATGGATTACGTACTTGGATGATTAAACATCCTGCTGCTTGGGCTGCCCAAGTTGATCAAAATGAAGAACCAATTGATGGCAGTGAAGTATTAAGCGCAACGGAAATTGCCAATGAAAATATTATGTTGGGGTTACGCTTACGCGACGGAATTGAACTAGCAACTTTATCGTCAGCTGGAATTGAGCAGGCAAATGAAGCGGTAACCCAGGGTTTACTTTATTCAGATTTATTTACGTTAGGCCGGGTTGTGCTAACACCGAAAGGTCGGCTACTGGCTGACGGTTTAGTTAGCCGGTTGTGGAATTAACTGGCAAAATTTGTTGGCAGGTAAGGAAAAGCGTCCCGATCTAAAGCCAGTTAAACTAGCACTCTCGAGTCCTAAGTGCTGATTTTTACCCGGGTTTAGATTTCGAGTTCAACTATTTGGATGAGTTAGTTGAGTTTAGGAACGAAGGAGTGCGTAATGGAAGACCGTAAATTGTCGGTTTTACGCGCCATTGTTGAGGACTACATTCAAACAAATGAACCAGTAGGTTCTAAGTCGTTAGCTGATCGCCACAAACTTGGTGTCTCTTCAGCCACTATTCGTAACGATATGGCTGCCCTTGAAGAAGAGGGTTTAATTAGTGCGCCGCATACAAGTGCCGGGCGGATTCCAACGGATGCTGGTTATCGAATTTTCGTAGACAAATTAAGCACGATCAAACCATTGTCTTCAAGTGAACGTAAAGCCATTGAAACTTTTTTGGATCAAGCAGTTGACTTAGACGATGTGATGAACAGAACTGTGCGATTACTGGCGCAATTAACTAAGCAAGTTGCTCTAGTTCAGTACCCTTCACTTGGCCGTAGTTCAATTAGACATATTGAATTAGTTAACGCTGGCGAACTTCGACTTTTACTTATTGTTATTGCTGACACAGGACGAATTGAGCAACGCGTAATTGAATCACCAATTGCCATAACTGATGAGTTATTGGCAGAGTTGCGCACAAAATTTAATGGCGCATTAGATGGTCAGTATTTCACTGACGTGCCAACAAGACTTACTTCGATTTCAGAACAATTTGCCCCAGCCATTCGTCCTTTAGTTGCCAGTATTGTGGCAACGCTAATCGAATCAGTTGTGGCCCAAACAGAAGGTCGCGTAGTTGTTGGCGGCACTTCAAACTTAACCAGAATTGGCACAGACTTCTTGACTTCAGTTGGACCTGTACTTGAAGCACTTGAAGAGCATGTCGTTTTATTACGTTTACTTGGTGAAGCAGCCGAGCCCGATGCCATCACAGTGCGGATTGGACATGAAAATAATGTTGAAGAATTACAGTCTGCATCTGTTGTAACTGTCGGATATGGCTCAGGCCCACAGTCGTTAGCCCATTTAGGCGTACTTGGTCCAACTCGGATGGATTATGCAAATTCAATGACATCTGTGCGAGCGGTAGCTAAATATGTTGGCCAGATTTTGATGGGTAAGTAATGGCAGACCATTATCAAGTACTAGGTGTGAATCGCGAAGCTTCAGCTGAGGAAATTAAGCGGGCTTATCGAAAACTTGCTCGGGAACTTCATCCGGATATAAACCCAGCCGAAGGCGACCGGTTCAAAGAAGTTACGGCAGCCTACGAAGTGCTCTCTGATCCACAAAAACGTCAGATGTATGACTTGGGTGGCGATCCATTCTCAAGTGGTGGGTTTAATTCAGCAGCTGGGTTTGGCTTCGGCGACATAGTTGATGCATTTTTTGGTGGCGGCCAACGTGGTCCGCGGCCGAGATCGCGTCGTGGCCAAGATGCTTTAATTCGAATTCAAGTTTCACTTGAAGATGCAGCATTTGGTACATCACGCGAACTAAATGTTGATACTGCAGTTCGTTGCACAGTTTGTAGTGGAGCCGGTACTGCCAAAGATGCTTCGATAGTTGATTGTTCGATGTGTCATGGTCGTGGCGAAATACAGTCTGTACAAAAATCTTTTATTGGCCAAGTCATGACCACAAGACAATGTCCACAGTGCCAAGGATTTGGTACTTTGAATCCGCATCCATGTGCTGAGTGTGCAGGTGATGGGCGAGTTCGAACGCGTTCAACAATTACTGTGAATATTCCCGCAGGTGTTGAGGGCGGCACTCGAATTCAGATGACTGGTCAGGGTGAAGTTGGCCCAGGTGGTGGACCAAATGGTGATTTATATGTAGAGATTATTGAAATTGCGCATCCAATTTTTCAACGTAACGGTGATCAATTACATGCGACATTGACTTTACCAATGACAGCTGCTGCCCTTGGGGCAACTTTAGAGCTGGAAACTTTGGATGGAAGTAATTCGGTGAATATCAAACCCGGCACACAATCTGGTCAAACAGTGATCCTTCGCAATCAAGGTATGCCGCGACTTCGTTCCAGTGGCCGAGGGGACTTGATTGTGCATTTAGAAGTAGAGACCCCAAGTGACTTAACAGCTGCACAAATCGAGTTGTTAAATCAATTAGCAGTTTTACGCAATGAAGAAAAACCTGCAGCAGCATTTGATGAACATAGTTCTGGATTTTTGGGGAAAATTAAGGACGCGTTTACCGGTCGATGAGCGCTCAAGTTTATTTAGTTAGCCCAAGTCAGTTGGTAGAAGGCGTTTCTGTTGTTGAGTTAACCGGTGATGAAGCCCACCATGCCATCAAAGTAAAACGCACCAGCGTCGGTGAAGTTATTGAACTATGCGATGGACAAGGTGTGCGGGTAAGTGGAACAGTTTCGACCGTTACTAAGAGTACGTTGACTTTAAATGTGACAACCTGGTCAACAGAAGTTAAACCAAAATTAAGTCTCACTGTTGCTCAAGCTTTAGCAAAAGGCGATCGAGCTGACTTAGCTCTCGAGATATTAACTGAAGTAGGTGTTGACGCAATTGTGCCTTGGCGGGCAAAATACTCCATCGCAAAATGGGATGATCCGCAAAAAGGTAAAGCAAAATGGCAAACTACTGTAACCCAAGCAAGTAAGCAGGCACGACGTAGCTGGATCCCGGTAATACACGATGTGGTTGATCCAGGGCAGCTTGCTACTTTTGCAACGCAGTTTGATCTCGCCATAGTTCTACATGAATCAGCAGTTAAAAGTCTTGCCAGTATTTCGCTACCTGAAAGCGGGTCGATCCTTTTAATAGTTGGACCTGAGGGCGGAGTCGCTCCTGAAGAACTTGAAATGTTTTCGGCGATTGAACAGGTAAAAATGGGCAATACCGTAATGCGCACTTCAACTGCAGGAGCAATAGCAGCCGGTGCAATATTAAGTAAAATCCGATGGATCCAGGAGTAAAAATGTCTGACTGTCTTTTTTGTAAAATTTCTGCAGGTGAGATTCCAGCCCAAATAGTTCTTGAAACTGAGTCAGTACTTGCATTTCGGGATATTGCACCACAAGCACCAACACATGTAGTCGTTATTTCGCGTGAGCATTTCGATAACGTAGCCCAACTAGCAAATAGCAACCAAGTAATTGCCGCTCAGGTTCTACAAGCTGCCACCGATGTTGCAGCACTTGAGGGTTTGGCTCAGGGCTATCGAATTGTTACAAATACAGGGTCAGACGGTGGACAATCCGTTGAACATGTGCACTTCCACGTACTTGGCGGGCGAACCCTGACTTGGCCCCCTGGATAAGCATTTAGAATTGAATTAATGACTTTATCTATTGCACCTGTCCACACTGTCGTAGTGGTGCCGACTTCCACTCCAATGGTTTCAGTAATTGGCGCTCGCGATGAGTTAGTAAAAGTAATTGAGCGAGCTTTTCCTGATGTAGTTCTAATGGTTCGTGGAAACGAAATCACTTTAGACGGTCCACCAGCCAGCGTTAAGTTAATCGAACAATTAATTAGCGAGATGTTAGTTGTGCTCAGAACTGGTCAAGGTTTATCAGCTGATGCAGTAGAACGCTCAATAACTATGCTGCGCAGTGACATTCGTCCAGCTGATGTGTTAACTGCAAATATTCTTTCAAATCGCGGTAAAGCGATTAGGGCTAAGACGCTAAATCAGAAACATTATGTTGACGCGATTGATAACAACACAATTGTTTTCGGCGTTGGCCCAGCAGGCACTGGTAAAACTTATTTAGCTGTTGCTAAAGCAGTTCAAGCTCTACAAAGTAAGAAAGTTTCTCGAATTATTCTTACTCGACCTGCTGTTGAAGCCGGCGAGCGCCTGGGCTTCCTACCTGGAACTTTAAGTGAAAAAATTGATCCGTACTTACGCCCGCTATATGACGCTTTACATGACATGGTTGATGCTGACTCAATTCCACGATTAATGACCAGCGGAACTATTGAAGTTGCGCCATTGGCATACATGCGAGGCCGTACACTAAATGATGCATTCATTATTTTGGATGAAGCTCAGAATACTTCACCTGAGCAGATGAAGATGTTCCTTACTCGACTTGGCTTCGGCTCAACAATGGTAATTACTGGTGATGTGACCCAAGTTGATCTTCCATCAGGAACATCAAGTGGATTAAAAGTTGTTCGCGATATTTTGACTGACATAGAAAATGTGACTTTTTGCGAGTTAACGTCGCAAGATGTGGTTCGACATAAGCTAGTTGGACAAATAGTAGATGCTTACAGCCGATTTGATGAACTAAAAAGTAAGAAGCGCTAGATATGTCGATAGACGTAGCAAATGAGTCTGATTTTGAAGTCGATGAAAAAGAGTTAATTGACCAAGCAAATTTCATGCTTAAGCAGCTACATATAAATCCAGCTGCTGAACTTTCAGTAATGCTAGTTGGCGAAGTTGCGATGGCTACTTTGCATGAACGTTTTATGGATGAACCTGGAAGCACAGATGTCCTAAGTTTTCCCATGGATGAGCTCAGAGCAGGCACTAAAGATGAACTAAGTGCAGAGGGAATACTTGGCGATGTTGTGATCTGCCCAGAAGTTGCCATCCGCCAAGCAGTGAGCGCTGGACATACAACTGAAGTTGAATTGCGACTCTTACTAACCCACGGAATTTTGCATTTACTCGGTCATGATCATGCCGAACCTGATGAACATAAAGTTATGTTTGGTTTACAGGCCCAACTACTTTTGGACTGGGAAATTGAAAGAAATCGTAGAGGAATCTCTTAATGTTTAATTCTTCAACACTCGTGATTGCCTTTTTATTGGTGGCACTGGCGAGTGTGCTTGTAGCCGCCGAAACTGCGCTAACTAGAGTTAGCCGTTCAACTATTGAGTTATTAAAGAAAGATGGAAATCGCCTGGCTGCCATCTTATTTAAGATGCTGGATCACCGAGCAAAATATGTAAATGCATTACTTTTTGCACACTTATCACTTTCCACAATTTCAATCGTGTTGGTTACCGACACACTCTCGACACTAATTGGACCAAATCTAACTTCTGTTTTTGCTGCTGGTTTTTCGATGGTGGTAGTTGGTTATATTTTCTTGGGTGTTGCACCAAAGACACTTGGTCGTCAATCGCCAGAAAAAATCGCATTAGCAACACTCCCATTAGTACGCATAATCACAGTTTTTCTCCATCCGTTTAGTCGACTGTTTATCGCCATCGGAAATGCAATCACTCCGGGTAAAGGTTTCCGCGAGGGCCCATTCTCTACCCAAGCTGAACTCCGCGAGCTAGTCGATATGGCAGGCGCTGACTCAGTTATTGAAGACGAAGAACGACAAATGATTCACTCGGTTTTTGAACTCGGTGACACGGTGGCCCGTGAAGTTATGGTTCCGCGCACCGAAATGGTTTGGGTTGAAAGCACAAAAACCCTTCGCCAAGCTATGTCACTTGGACTTCGTTCCGGGTACTCAAGAATTCCAGTAGTGGGCGAAAGTATTGACGACATTGTTGGGGTTATTTACCTTAAAGATATAGCTCGACGCATTTTTGAACACAGTGAGTCTCAAACAACCGAGCGAGTTTTAGATTTAATGCGCCCAGCTTATTTAGTGCCAGACTCTCGACTTGCCGATGAGCTACTAAGAGATATGCAAGCTGCTCGAACTCACTTGGCTGTTTTAGTTGATGAATACGGTGGTACTGCTGGATTAGTAACTATTGAAGATGTGCTGGAAGAAATAGTCGGCGAAATTTCGGATGAGTTTGATGTGGCCGCGCCCGACATTGAAGATCTTGGTAATGGTGAATATCGAATCAGTTCACGCCTACACATCGATGATTTAGCCGAACTACTTGAAATTGAAATTGATTCCGATGGCGTTGATACTGTTACTGGTCTGATGGCAAAACGACTTGGAATTGTGCCAATTTCTGGAGCTCAAGTAGATATTGGCGATTACATCCTTACTGCAGAATCGGCCGTAGGCCGCCGCAACCGGATAAGTACTGTGCTGGTAACACTAGATACATTTAGCGAAACCGAATCGGTCGACCTTGATGAATAACTGGACTGCTGAAGATGAGAAATTAGTAACGCTAGCAAAAGGTGCGCGTAGTCGAGTAAATGCTAAAAGCAGTGCAGCTTTGCGTGACACTACCGGCCGTACTTATGCAAGCGCTGAGGTAGACAAAAGTTTTCTTTCTTTATCAGCTGTCGAAATCACGGTGGCACAAGCGATTGCCTCAGGGGCAGTGGGTATTGAAGCAATTGTGATCTGTAGCGAAAAAGAATTAACTGCTCGTGATCGTTCGATCATCACAAATTTTGCTGGCCCAACATCTGCAATTTATTTAGTTGATTTACAAGGTCAACGAATTGATTCAAATTGAGTAGTTCTAGACAATTAAAACTAGCTATGCTTTCGGTAGTTTTTGCCGGTTTTTTATTTAGTACCAGTGCAGCAACCCGGTCTCTATTAGATTTCCCAGGCACACCTATTTCAGTTGGATCTTGGCGAGTTTTTCTCGGCGGGCTAACTTTGCTAATTTACGCAAGATTTAGATATGGCTCTGCTGGAATAAAGCAATTGGTGCGACTTCCAGTTATCTGGGTTATTGGCAGTTCAACTCTGTTGTATCAAATTGCATTTTTCTTCGGAGCATCGCGAATTGGCGTGGCATTGGGCACACTTGGGTCACTTGCCTTAGCCCCATTCCTTTCGGGGTTACTTGGCTGGGCAATCGGTACTGGGAAACCTTCGCGTGCCTGGGCCAAGTCAACAGTTTTAGCAATCATCGGCTTAGGGTTACTAACTGGCTTTAGCGGCTCCGTTGATCCAATTGGATTATTCGCCGTGTTTATGGCTGGAAATATGTACGCGGTGATGACGGTTTACGGTGTGCAAATTGTGAAGCGAATTGGGGTTTCGGGCGCTGAAGTGTTGGCAGTTTCCTTTGGCATTGGCTCACTACTTTCAATTCCAATTGTTGCCACAACAAGCAGTTGGATTACTAAACCCACCGACGTCTTCTTGGTTGTTTACTTAGGATTGGCTACAACTGGACTTGCTTACATTTTCTTTGGCAATGGCATAACCCATTTATCGCCAGGTACTGTTTCAACGATGACATTAGCTGAACCGGTTTTAGCTACAATTTGGGGAGTCTTTTTATTAAGCGAGCCGATGGGTTTGCGTGGCTGGGTTGGTGCTGGAATTATTTTGATCGCATTGCTTTACTTAGGCATAGCTGAATCAAGAAATCCAAAAGGTTCTAAAACTGAGAAAGTAGCCACCAATGCGTAGTGGTTTTGCGTGTATTGTCGGTCGACCGAATGTTGGTAAATCGACTTTAACTAATGCACTAGTTGGTCAAAAAGTTGCGATAACTTCAGATCGACCACAGACCACTAGACACACTATTCGCGGAATTGTAAATCGACCTGATGGGCAATTGATTCTGGTTGATACACCTGGAATACATCGGCCGCGCACCTTATTAGGTGAGCGGTTAAATGCATTAGTTTCAGACACACTTTCTGAAGTTGATTTGATAATTATGTGTTTTCCAGCAAATGAGGCAATTGGCCCTGGCGATCGCTACATAGCCGAGCAAATTGGGCAGATCCGTAAAGCTAAGAAGTTTGCTGTGGTAACCAAGATTGATACCGCTGATCGTCAAGCAGTTGGTGAACAATTACTGGCTGTAAGCAAACTTGGTACTGAACTTGGCTTTGAGTGGGAACATGTTGTTCCAGTTTCGGCAGTTGATGATATTCAAATTGATCTATTAAGTAATTTATTGTTAGAGCAATTACCGGAAGGTGCAATACTTTATCCGGATGGCAATTTAACCGATGAACCCGAGCAAATATTAATTGCCGAGTTAATCCGTGAGGCTGCCTTGGAAGGCGTTCACGATGAACTTCCACATTCGATTGCTGTAGTGGTAGATGAAATGAATATGCGCGCTGATCGCGCAGAAGACAAACCGCTGATGGATATTTTTGCTTTCATCTATGTAGAACGCGAAAGCCAAAAACATATTGTGATTGGTCGGAATGGTAGCCGACTAAAAGAAGTTGGCACCACAGCTAGGGAAGCAATTAGCAAGATTTTAGGAGTTCCAGTATTTCTGGATCTACGCGTCAAAGTTGCCAAAGATTGGCAACGCGATCCTAAACAACTAAATCGATTAGGTTTCTAACTCTCACCATTTAGTGCCGGGATTAGTTCATGGCGTCGCCCATAAGTATCGGATACCGCCACAATCGCGGCAGCAACTGGGATACCAATTAAAGCGCCAGCAGCACCAAATAAATTAGCGAAAATAATCACTGAAGCGAATGCGATAGCCGGATGTATGTCCATCATTCGCTTACTTATCCTTGGCGACAAAATGTAATTTTCAAACTGCTGGTAAATAGAGGCGAAAATAATAATCCAGACTGCATCTAGTGGTTCATTGAACAAAGTAAAGATAGTCGGAATCAATATTCCTAAGTAAGTTCCGACAGCTGGAATAAATTGGCTAGTGATCCCAGTGATTAATGCCATCGGTAGCCAGTAAGGCACACCTATTGCTGCAAAGAAGATGCCATGAGCAAAAGCCGAGAGAATCGCGAGAAAAAGTTTTGTGGCAACAAAGCCACCTGTTTTTTGAACTGCAATATCCCAGGTTGTAACAAAAACTTCTTGAGCTGACTGGCTTAACCAACGTCCAATTGTTTGTCGCACTCGGGTGCCTTCAGCAGCAAAGTAGTAAGCAAAAAGGATTAAAGTCAGTAGTTGAAAAATTGCACCAAAGAACCCAGAAATAACTCCAACAACACCACCAGCAAAGTTGCCAGCCCAATTAGCAATTTGTTCAGGACTTAAGTTCAAAGATTGTTCTATCTCACTTGGATTAAGTGTTAAATCAAAAGTTGTGTTGAGCCAATTCACTAAGTTGTTAACGACAATCGGTATCTCATCTACTAACGAAGTGGCTTGTGAAAAAAGCAAGCCGCCAAATAAAGCTAAGAAGCCAATAATGAAAACTACGACAAGTAGTAGGACCAATCCGACGGCCGCTCCACGTTTCAAACCTTTGTTAGTTAACCAATCGGCGGCTGGATCCATTGCAATCGCGGCTAGCCAGGCAAGTAGTAATAGAAAGACAAAGTCACGATTTTGTTGAAATACCCAGAGTGAAACCATCAGGCCGATAACCCAAAAAGTGATGGTCCGAAGTGTGCGATTTAAACTTTTCTGATCAAGACCAATCAAGTTCGTTGAGCTTTTACCTGAATTAGTAATTTCATCCATACCTTGACGTTACCCGATCTCAGTTTTACTCACTAGTCATGACACCATAGACCTATGCCTAGTTATCGAGTTGAAGCCATTGTGCTTAGAACACATAAATTAGGCGAGGCAGATCGAATCATTACTTTCTTGACGCGAGAAAGAGGCAAAGTTAGAGCTGTCGCCAAAGGCGTTAGACGGACTAAAAGTAAATTTGGTGCTCGCTTAGAACCATTTAGCCGAGTTGAGTTACTAATGTATGAAGGTAAAAACCTCGACATTATTACCCAAGCTGAGTCATTAAATGCATATGGCCAAGACTTAGCGATTGACTACACTCTTTGGACTGCCGGTCAAACCATGCTAGAGACTGCCGAGCGTCTTACTTCTGAAGAATCCGTTGCTGCTGAAGCACAGTATTTACTTTTAGTCGGTGCACTTCGAACTTTAGTTTCAGGTGAACATAATTCAACTTTAATTCTGGATGCATATTTGCTTAGAGCTTTATCGCTGGCTGGCTATTCAC
>CAJBBC010000132.1 GCA_903951185.1 uncultured Actinomycetes bacterium | reverse complement strand
TACGGGACTGGGGATGGAATAGCTTTGCCAGCTACCAAGCCAATAAAGTGAGCTGCATCGACGTGAAAAATTGCACCGACTTCATCAGCGATGTCGCGGAACGCTTGGAAATCAATTAAACGTGGGATTGCTGAACCGCCAGCAATAATCATTTTTGGTTTATGTTCGCGCGCTAAGTCGCGTAGTTGATCGTAATCAATATTTTCTGAGCCTTCAGCTACCCCGTAATGAACTGCGTTAAACCATTTTCCACTGTATGAAACGCCAGCACCGTGAGTTAAATGTCCACCGTGTGGCAAGGACATTGCTAAGAAAGTGTCACCAGGCTGTAGGAATGCGCCAAACACTGCGATGTTTGCTGAAGCACCAGAATGTGGTTGCAAGTTTGCATGATCGGCGCCAAATAATTTCTTAGCCCGTTCTATACCTAAAGTTTCGGCGACATCAACTACTTCGCATCCTCCGTAGTAACGCTTACCCGGATAGCCTTCAGCATATTTATTACTTAGGGTCGAACCGAGCGCAGTCAGGACCGCAGGCGAAGTGAAGTTCTCACTAGCAATCAGCTGGATACCACTGCGTAGCCGAGTTAATTCTGCTAAGAGAATATCTGCAATTTCTGGATCAGAATTATTTAATTGATCAAAATCTGACCCAAAGAAAGTGTCGCTCATTGTTCTGCCTAACGCCATACCCCGCGGATGGGGTGTCTTAATTGTAGAACGTAACTACTATTTGGCGCCTGTTGCATCAATTACATTTGGGTTGATCTGGCGGATCTGTTCAAGGGTTATTGAACCTTGACGAAGCAGCCGCAAATTCGAAGTTGTCGCATCCACCACAGTTGACACATTATTATCCAATTTACCGGCATCTAAATAAACAGCTACCCGATCACCAAGTGCGCTTAGTGCAAGTTCCACATTCTGAACTGAACTTTGGCCAGCCAATTGCGCACCGGTCATGGCGACCGGTCCAATAGCCGACAAAATTTGCTTGGCTTTTTCATAATCTGGAACTCGAATCGAAAGTGCAGTTCGGTGATCACAAATTGGCCAACTCAGTGAAGCTTGACTTCGGGTTAACAAAGTTAATGGCCCTGGCCAAAAGACATTCACTAAATCTGTGGCTAAATTTGAAAAGTTAGCCACTCCGTTCGCCATCTCAATTGTCGCTGTTGCAACTGGAATCGGAATTTCCGGAGTTTGTCGTTTGGCTAACCGCATTAACGCAATTGCGCCTGGATGAAATGCATCAGCAATTACCGCATATGAAGTATCAGTTGGAATTACAGCAAGTTGGCCACTTTTAACAACCTGGATAACTTCATTAATTGCCAGCAGATCTTGTTCAGTATCTCCGGTTAATTTCAGAATATCGCTCAAGACAACACCCCGGATGCAAGAGTTTTTCGGTTGGCAGTGACAAAGCGCGGCAGTTGGTTGTAATCGTTATTGTCTTTTACGTTAATCCAAACTGGCTGCTGGTTAATTTTCATTTCAGTCAACATAGTCGCTGCAGATTGACTTTGTACATCTGCATGCTCCATGCCAAATAAGCCGTCATCTTTAAGTAAGTCTGCTGCTACTTGGGCAACTTTTCTTGCGATATCTAAACCATCTTCACCACCAAAAAGCGCTAAAGCCGGATCGTGGTCACGTACTTCGGCTTCGCGCGGAATCATTTCATCTGGAATATATGGAGGATTTGAAAGAACTAAATCTACTTGCCCGGCCAAATTCTTCAAGACTTCGCGGTCGCCTGCATCTTCGTTATAACAAATTACGGTCGAATTGATGGCTGCTAATTGCTGAGCGTATGCCTTGATATTTTCTTCAAGCCACTTGAATGCACTCGGAGATAATTCAACAGCATGAACAGTTGTATTAGCGGACTCCAGCGCTACCGATAAACCAACCGCACCAGAACCAGCACATAAATCAACAACTAATTTTGGACCAGGGATTTGCGCAAGAAAATCTAACCCAGCTTGGACAAGTAATTCAGTTTCAGGTCTTGGTATAAATACGCCAGGACCAACTTTTAAAACTAAGTGACGAAAATAAGCCGCCCCAGTTATATGTTGAACCGGCACACGAGTTGACCGTGTGCTAACAAAATCGTTGAATAATTCCACTGCTGTTTGCGGAACCTCTAAATCTAAATTCAAAATTTTCGAATCTAGATTTAATGCAAAAGCTAAAAGCAGCTGGGCATCGACCGCTGGACTTGGACATTGCGCAGCTGTTAAGTCAGCAGTTGCCCGCTGGACTAGTTCGCGAACCGTGGCCATCAGAATTTACAAAACTTATTGGCCGAGTGCGGCAAGTTTGGCTTTTGTGTCTGCTTCTAAACAGGCATCGATAACAGGATCTAAATCGCCGTTTAAAACTTGGTCTAAGTTATTACTCTTAAACCCAACGCGATGATCAGCTAGGCGATTTTCCGGGAAATTGTAAGTACGAATACGTTCAGAGCGATCAACTGTGCGTACTTGGCTTTTGCGCACATCTGATGCTGCAGCCGCTGCTGCTTCTTCGGCCGCAGCCAGCATTCGTGCTCTCAAGATTCGCATGGCAGATTCACGGTTTTGTAACTGTGATTTTTCATTCTGGCAAGAAACAACTATGCCAGTTGGCATGTGGGTAATTCGAACTGCTGAGTCAGTTGTGTTAACAGACTGTCCACCAGGGCCACTTGAGCGAAAAACATCAATTCGTAAATCATTTGGATCAATTGTTACATCGACTTCTTCAGCTTCAGGTAAAACTAAAACTCCAGCTGCTGAAGTATGGATACGACCCTGTGACTCAGTAGTTGGTACACGCTGCACACGATGTACTCCACCTTCATATTTCAAATTCGCATAAGGTGCGTCTTCTGGTGGAACTACACCTTTTGATTTAACTGAAATAGAAATATCTTTATAGCCACCCATATCTGATTCTTCAGCTTCAAGAACTTGAGTAGCCCAACCGCGCTTTTCGGCATAACGCAGATACATCCGCATTAAGTCGCCAGCAAATAGCGCTGACTCTTCGCCACCGGCTCCGGCTTTAATTTCAAGAATTACATCGTTACCATCTAGCGGATCACGAGGAATAAGCATCTGTTGCAGTTTTTCAGAAACTTCAGAAACTTTAAGTTTTAACTCTTCGGCTTCAGCCATAAATGCTGAATCTTCAGCACCCATTTCGCGAGCTGCTGCTTCGTCATCACGAAGTTGTTTTAGCTCAACATATTTAGCAACCACTGGTCTGATTTCAGCGTGACGTTTGCCAATTCGGCGAGCTTCGTTTGGGTCACCATGTGTCGCAGGATCACTTAGCTTGGCTTCTAGATCGGCCATCTCACTGACCATCTCTTCAACCTTGGTGAAGTCCTGTGACATTTTTCCTCTTTATAAAGATTTGTGGGCGATCGTAACTTTTAATATTTCTAGATAAATAAATAAGGTGCTGTCATCACCCGAGAGTAACGACAACACCTTATTAAAAAGCTAGGACTGCTTACCGAAACGCTTTTCGAATTTAGCGACGCGGCCACCAGTGTCAAGAATTTTCTGCTTACCGGTGTAAAACGGGTGACATGCACTGCAAACGTCTGCGTGAATAGTGCCACTCTTTTGAGTACTGCGGGTATCGAATTGGTTACCACAACCACAAGTTACCTTGGTGGCTACGTACTCTGGATGAATATCGGCCTTCATGGATTTCTCCCTATTAATACTGTGATCGGGTCGCATTAACTTCGGACGTTAAGCGTGAACCGAACAACTCCATTAGTTTGCCACTCTTTAGGCAATACCTCAAAATTGCCAGATATTTAGAGTGGTACCGGGATAGCTTTCAATGCCTTGGCATAGGTGCTTATCTGCTGGAGACTAACTTGCCCGCCAAGTTCCAGGGCCACTGCGGTGGCATCTGGATAGCGGTTATTAAACCAAAGTGTGATTGTGCCGGTGTAGGTATTAGTTGGTGAATCTGCCATCTCCCCTGGAATACAGGTTGCTGGTAGACCAGTTAATGCCGCCAGTCGCTCATCAAGATTTTGATCTTTACCTTTTGAGCAGTCCACTAATCCATATGGCTGATGGATCGTGATCAAAGTTGCTGGCTTTACTAAATCTAGAGCTTTCATTAATGCGTGAGTTTCAGGTTCACTGGCTGGGTTTGTTCCGCTATAAGTTTTTGCGCCAACTTTGCTGGGTAACCAATTTGTTGGGAAATTTCGATTTAAGTCAACACGATTAAAGTTTTGTCGAGTAGCCCGCAAGGAACCATCAGGATTGGCATCCCGAATTACCCAAATATCGGTATTTTCACCTGCACCTAACTTAAGAAGTTCATCAACAACTTTTTTGCCAGCTGGCTCGTTTCCATGGATAGAACCAATCACAAGTAGCGAATTCTTTGAACCAAAATGGGAGCCGCCTACATGACATAACTCGATATCGAAACCCATATTTGATTTACCTACAGTGATGGTTTCAATACAGCCCGATTGCGCTGGAGTTGGATTTGCTAGAACGAAAGCAATAGTTAAGCCAATAAAAGTTAAATACCCAGCAACCGCTAAGTAACTAAGTCTGATTTGGCTCGGCATAATCAAATGATATCTTTCAAAATAAAACTG
>CAJBBC010000131.1 GCA_903951185.1 uncultured Actinomycetes bacterium | reverse complement strand
GAAGTAATTTAACTAATAAAAAAATCCCCACTCTTTTGAGTGGGGATTTTTTATTTACCTAATTTTTCAACTATTGAAATCAAAAAATCGTGAGTTGTTACCAGGTGCGCATTTGACGCTGCCCAGGCACGATCCGGATCGCCTGATTCGATTGCCAAAAGTATTTCAGTGTGCTCTGTTTTATGCGGCAAAATCGGTTCAAACGGTCGCGCTAAGCGGTTATAAAGTCCGTGTAACTCTAGTTGAATTTGAGCTGCCGCTTTAGTTAGTTTTGCCGAACCAGTAGCTGCCGAAATTGAAACGTGAAAAGCGTTATCAGAAAGCCAATGATCAACTCCACCATCACATCCGGCAATACAATCGTTTAACTTAACGCGCAGCGCCTCAATTGTGACGCGATCTGCGCGCAAAGCTGCCACAGCGGCGGATTCATTTTCGATCGCCATTCGAAAGTCAGTCATATCTTGTACTTCGGCAATAGTTGGCGTGTTACCTTGGAAAACTCCACCTAAATCAATTGGTCGAGTAGTTATAAACGATCCGCCATTTCTTCCTCGGGTAGTTTCGATACAACCTAATTCGCGCAGGATATTTAAACCTTGACGAAGTGTCATTTGAGCCACATTTAACTGGGCCGCTAATTCTGCCTCTACTGGAAGCTGGTCACCAGGTTTCAAAATTCCAGAACTAATAGCCTGGGCCAGTCGATGGATTACTTGATCAACAGCAGTAGTCGGTTCAATCGGGCTTAACATTAGATTCTTGGCAAACAAAAGATCACACCTTCAGGATGATTCAACTTTCAAGTTGAATCAATTCTGCTACTGAACTCAGACAAATTCTAGAGATTTTGATTTTTGTTGCCTAAAAGATACAAACCTCAAGGCATTAACTGAGTAAGTGGAGGACTAGCGAACTCGGAAAGCTGGTCCAGTTGCTGTACCGCTTGGTGTTGTGATCTCTACTCGGTAAGTTCCAGCTCTATTAACGCGAACTGAATTTGCCCCAGAAACCGTAAATTGGCTAACCGTCCTCCAGGACTTAACTGATGTGGTGCGGTAAAGCGTTCGGTTGCCTTTCTTGTAGGCCACTCGTTTTTTCACCGTAGTTAAAATCTGCACAGCTGCAGCACTACCGGCTGGCGCCGTAGTTGAAATAGAAATGACTTTACGTTTAACTGATTGATTTACCGAAGTTGAACTATCAATTGCTGGACCAGCTGGTGCTGCGGCCGGCGCAGCAGCGGGTGCCCCACCAGAGGCTGGTGGTGGGTTAACTACAACTGGTGGGTTAAGAACTGATAGAGCAGCGATAGATTTTGTACTTGTTGCCCAACCTGCAGTTGGTTGATGAATAAATAATGTGGCATCACCTGATAAGCCTGAAGTAATAACATTTAGCGCCTCAGCGTCCAACATTGCTTTAATTTGCGCTGGAGTGGAGTTTGGTAACTCGGCCAAAATGTTGGCAATCACTCCAGTTACTAAAGGTGCCGCCATTGAAGTACCAGATTTAGTTTCAGTCTGGTTATCATTTGTTCGAGACGCGGATTTAATTGAATATCCTGGGGCATAAATGTCAGTACAAGAGCCATAGTTTGAAAAGTACGACGGGCTATAAGCACTTAGATTTGATCCGGAATCAAGCGCACCAGCGGCGTTAACTGTGATCGCCGTCGGTTCTTTAGCTGGCGAAACAGTACATGCATCGGCTTTACCCAAGAAATTATTGTTTGCATCAACTGTGCCATTGCCAGATGCAGCCACGACAGGAACACCTAAACCAACTAACTGGGCCACCAACGCGTTAACCGCAGGGGAGTCTCCAGTAGTTCCAATACTCATATTCACTACTGCAGGTGCTTGGTAATTTTGGACGATCCAAGTTAGCGCATCAACAGTCCACTGCACTATTCCAGAACCATCACAACTAAGTACACGAACTGGATAAATATTGGCAAGTTTTGAAACACCATAAGTTTCACCTGCGATAATTCCAGCAACGTGAGTGCCATGGCTATAGCAGTCTTCAGTGTTAGTACTCAGTTGATCGTTGACAAAATTTCTACCAGTTTTTACGCGACTTACGCCAGCTTCATTAAATTCATTATGTGAAGCCCTGATACCAGAATCAACTACATAAACATTTACTGCGCTAGCTGAACTTTGGTATTCGTAGCTGCCATCTAGAGTTGCGGTTGATTCGTCAAGTATGTCTAAATTCCAATTGGCAAGACCTAAATTAATTTGCGAGCTCAAAGCACTTGGCACTACCTCCAAGGCTCGCATTTCTTTATTTGGTTCAGCAGATGCAATTAAATTACTTCCGGCTAGTTCCTTGGCAATTTCATTTGCTTCGGCCACCGTAATAGCTCGATCAAAATCAATAGTGTGATAACCAAGTCCTAAATTTTCACCAGCATTAAGTTGGATGTTTGTACTTACTGACTGGGTGCCTGTTGGTTCACCATTTACATTTATGGCCACTGCGCCAGGCTCATATTTAACAACTAATGAATCAACTAATTCAGCACCAACTGAAGTATCGCTGGCATGGGAGGGTGTCAGGGGAGTCAAACCTATTAGGGCAAAGACAAGAGTAATTGCGAAGAATTTACGCATCAAATTACCCTCGCTTGTCGTTCTTGGCAGAACCTCAATTTTAACAGACTTAATTCATTATCGAATTCGGTCGATTGTTCCAATTGGTTAAGAAAACATGTGACCCGGTTGCAAAATAGCTGTTGGCTAGTGGCACGCTAGGTAGCACAACTTAGTTAAGGGAAATAATGCCTAAACCATTACTTATTGATACCGATCCTGGCATTGATGATGCTGTTGCGATTGCGCTGGCATTAGCCCAGCCTGAAGTTGAGGTAATCGGAATAACTACAGTCGGTGGCAATTCTGGACTAGACCACACAACTCGCAACACACTGCGTTTACTTGAACTACTTGACCGCACAGATATCCCAGTGGCTTCTGGAGCAAGTGAGCCATATCAACGTCAAGTAAAAGCTCCAGCTGCAGCGGGCGTGCATGGCCATGATGGTTTTGGTGGTGTGGATTTACCTGATCCAGTCACAAAAATTGTTTCAACAAATGCTGCAGATTTTTTAGCGGAAAAAATTAGGAATAGTTCTGAACCAGTAACACTTGTTGCCCTCGGACCGCTTACAAATATTGCGCACTTAGTAGATGCACATCCAGATGTTATTGCCTTAATCGAACGTTTTGTCATTATGGGTGGCGCAGCTCGAACTGGAAATGTCACACCAGTTGCTGAATTTAATATTTGGCATGATCCAGAATCTGCAAAAAGAGTTTTCTCATCTGGTCTAGAAGTTGTTATGGTCGGTCTCGATGTGACAAATAGTTTAAAAACCTATGAACATCTGTGGGACTGGCTGGCTGATGCCGGAAAATTTGGCAAAGCATATGCAAAAATGCTTGGGGTTTACACAGATTTCTACTCATCTTTTTACGGCGAAAGAATGACACATCAACATGATGCAATTGCAGTTGCTGAAGCTATTTGGCCAAACTGCACGAATCCACAGGCAGCATTTATTGATGTGGAATGTGATAGCCCGTTAACTGACGGAATGACTGTAGTTGATGTAAATATGCGCCAAGGTCAGAAACCCAATGCGTATGTTTGCTGGAGTATTGATGGCGATTTATTCCATCAACGACTTATGACCGCGCTACAAAATCTGGCTAAAACTATTAATTAGTCAGAATTACTTATCGAGTAGCACCTGGCTGCCAAAGCACGTCGCCAATTTCTTTATTTGCAACTCGAGCCAAAATAAATAATAAATCGGAAAGTCGATTTAAATATGTTGCGGCAATTTGGTTCATGCCACCGTGATACATATCAATTGCTGCCCAAGTACTACGTTCGGCGCGACGAGAAACAGTCCGGGCTAAATGTAAATGTGATGCTTCTATAGATCCACCCGGCAAAATAAATGATCTTAGCGATTCCAGCTCATCGTTGTATTTGTCGCAAGCAGTTTCTAAGCGGGTTACGTAATCATCATTTATGCGCAGCGCTTCATGTGCCGGGTTATCGATAATTGGGGTACAAAGGTCGGCACCTAAGTCGAATAATTCATTTTGAATTAAAGTTAGTAATTCAACAATGTCGGATCTTAAATTTCCAGTCGCAATCGCTAGGCCAATCGAACAGTTGGCTTCATCAACATCTGCATAAGCTTTAAGTCTTGGGTCATTCTTTCCAGTTCGGCTCATGTCTCCTAAACTGGTCGTGCCATCATCACCTGTGCGGGTATAAATCCGAGTTAAATTAACCATGCGTCCAGCCTAAGGCTAATTGGGCGTAAGTTCGCTCTGAATTAGCGGTAACCTCGTTTGTTATGGAAGTTTTTCGAATCCAAGGTGGTACTCGTCTTGTTGGACAAGTACGAATTACCGGTGCAAAAAATAGCAGCCTTAAATTAATGGCAACAGCGCTACTCGCACCTGGCTTAACCACTATTCGAAGTGTGCCAAATATCTTGGATGTCGCGATTATGGCTGAATTACTCAGGCGATTGGGTTGCGCAGTTAATTACAACCCAGAAACCGAAGTAGCCCAGATTAATGTGCCAGAGACTATCGAACATCGTGCTGATTACGATTTAGTGCGGCGGATGCGCGCATCGATAGCTGTGCTTGGACCGCTAGTTGCTCGAACTGGAAGTGCAGATGTAGCTCTGCCTGGTGGTGATGCAATTGGTTCACGAGGACTTGATATGCATACAGCTGGCTTAGAGCGGATGGGTGCAACAGTAACAAATGAGCACGGGTATTTAGTTGTGCATGCACCAACTAATGGTTTAGTTGGCACCCAGGTTTATTTGGATTTTCCAAGTGTGGGCGCAACTGAAACTTTGTTAATGGCCGCGGTACTAGCAAATGGTCAAACGGTAATTGATAATGCCGCGCGTGAACCAGAGATAGTAGATATTTGCCAAATGCTTCAAAAAATGGGGGCAAATATTTCTGGCGTTGGCTCATCTCTAATCACAATCGAAGGTGTGGCTAAATTAAATCCTGTTGACTATGACACTGTCCCTGATCGAATAGTTGCCGGAACTTGGGCGGTCGCAGCTGCGATGACCCAAGGCGATATTGAAATCACAAATGCGAATCCAGACCATATATCAATGGCTTTAGACAAACTTGTCGCAGCTGGCGCACAAGTAAGTAGTTCAAATGCTGGGTTTAGAGTGCAGATGGATCGTCGCCCCAAAGCAATCGACATAGTTACTTTGCCCTATCCAGGATTTGCCACTGATTTACAACCGCAATTTATTGCGATGAATGCGATTTCCGAAGGCCAAGCTATGGTCACCGAGAATTTATTTGAAGCTAGATTTAGATTTGTTCAAGAACTAAGTCGACTAGGCGCCGAAGTTCGGACAGATGGTCATCATGCTTTAGTGCGCGGACGTGCGAATTTATCTGGTGCACCAGTTGAAGCCACGGACATACGCGCTGGGGCTGGGTTAGTTCTGGCTGGATTAGTGGCTGATGGTGAGACAGTTGTACACGCAATTGAACACATTGATCGCGGTTATGTTGGTTTTGAAAAAGACTTGACTAGATTAGGCGCAAAGATTACCCGCGAAAAATCTCAGGATTTTTCTTAAGTTCATCCT
>CAJBBC010000130.1 GCA_903951185.1 uncultured Actinomycetes bacterium | reverse complement strand
GGCGCAGAAATATCTTCTAAGTTAATGCCACCGTATTGCGGTGCAAGGATTTGTACAGTGCGAACTATTTCATCTACGTCTTGGGTATCTAAACAAACTGGCCAAGCATCAACGTCAGCGAACTGTTTGAATAATGCAGCTTTACCTTCCATAACTGGAAGCGCTGCAGCTGGACCGATATTGCCAAGCCCAAGTACTGCAGAGCCATCAGTAACAACAGCAACTGTATTTCGCTTAATAGTTAAACGTCGGGCGTTACTTGGATCTTCGGCAATCGCCATACAAATCCGAGCCACCCCTGGTGTGTATGCGCGAGATAAATCATCACGAGTACGCAGCGGAACTTTTGCCTTAACTTCTAATTTGCCACCTAAGTGCAATAAGAAGGTGCGATCACTGACTTTACGGACATTGGCCCCAGGCACTCGGGCAATTTCAGCTGTGACTAATTCAGCATGATCTGGATCTGAAGTATCGCAAGTTACGTCAACAACCATACGTTCATGACTTGATTCAACAACGTCAAGAGCTGTTAAAGAGGCGCCACTATTAATAACAGCTTGGGCTAGCCCTGCAGTCGACGAAGATTCCGGAGAAAGTTCAACGCGGACTGTAATCGCATAACCGGGGCTATTGGACGACATTGCTACTCCCTTAAAAGATAATTCCTCAATTTTGGCATGAGTTCGAAGGTCCAGATAGCCATATTCGTATGCATTAGGTCACGGTAAAGTCGCTAATAGCCACTCAAATAACAAGAAGGTCTGATGGGAAACATCACCAAAGGAAATATTGCAGTTGTCGGTAGCACCATGATCGACATGGTTACTTTCACCCACAATATTCCACAGGGTGGACAAACAGTTTCGGGCGATAAATTTTTGTTGGGCTTCGGCGGCAAGGGTGCAAATCAGGCCGTGATGCTTGGTCGATTCGGTCAACCTATTTATTTAGTTAACGCTCTGGGCACTGATGTGTTTGGGGATAGTTACATTTCTCAATTAGTACTCGAGAATATTAATACGCAATACATTTCCCGAGTAGAAAAGCCAAGTGGAGTTGCCTCAATTTGGGTTGAGCCAAATGGGCAGAATCGAATTATTATCGCTCCTGGTGCCAATAATGAATTAACAGTTGAGCATGCAGTTTCAGCGATTGAGAATATTCCAGATTTAGTTGCTGTAGTTGGGCAATTTGAAATCCCACAAAATGTTACCGCAGCAGCTTTTGCGGCTGCCCAAAAACGTGGCGCAATAACTATTTTTAATCCGGCGCCATCACAACCGATTAATCAAGATCTACTTTCGGTATGTGACTGGATAATTCCAAACGAACTTGAGTTCGCAGATCTACATCCGCAAAGTAAATCGCCTGACTCAGATCAAGTTATTTCTGAATTAGCTAAATTACTTGAAACAAAACTTGTTGTAACTTTAGGCGAAGCTGGCGCTGCTTATGTTCAAGATGATGGAAAAGTAGTTCGTGTACCTGGCGAAAAAGTCACAGCAGTTGATACCACCGGTGCCGGCGATTCATTCGTTGGCGCTTTCACTTATGGCTTAGCAAGTGGATTAACAGTTGAAAAAGCTGTTGAATTAGGTTGTCGAGCTGCTGCCATCGGGGTAACCCGTGAAGGAACTCAAGCTGCGTATCCAACGAATTCCGAAGCATTAAATATTTTGCAGAAAGTCACAAAAGCGTAGAACTAATTACACTTTTTCGCCTTTTCATTTAGTTTGTGAAACGATAGCGACATGACCCGTTTTATTGATGTCCCAACCATGTCCGACTTAGCCCACGAAATTGGCGTAGATGTTTTCATTGGCGAATTAGCTAATTTAATTGAAGAAAACTTCAAGCGTTGGGAAGATTTCGATAAGAGCGCCCGGTTTGGTGCACACAATGAATTAGGTGTCATCGAATTGATGCCAGTATCTGATGCTGAAGGTTATGGCTTTAAATACGTAAACGGTCACCCAGACAATCCAACTAATTTTGATATGCCAACTGTGATGGCATTTGGCGCACTATCGAATATGAAAAATGGCTACCCAATTTTGTTAAGTGAATTAACACTTGCGACTGCAATGCGAACTGCAGCTACCTCACTGATGGCTGCTCGAGCAGTTGCTCGCAAAGATTCAAAAGTTATGGCATTAATCGGAAACGGTTCACAAAGTGAATTCCAGGCGATAGCTTTTCATGCACATTTAGGTATTGAAGAAATTCGCGCTTACGACACTGACGCTTATGTCAGCCAAAAAATGAAACAAAATCTTGCTGAATATCCAAACCTCAAAGTAACAATTTGTTCCTCAACAGCAGAGGCATGTAAAGGCGCCGACATTATTACTACAGTGACTGCAGATAAAGCGGCTGCGATTGTGCTAACTCCGGACATGATCGAACCAGGTATGCATTTAAATGGTGTTGGTGGCGACTGCCCTGGCAAAACTGAAATGCATGCCGACATTCCGCGTAATGCAAAAGTTTTTGTGGAGTTTGAACCACAGACTCGAGTTGAAGGCGAAATCCAGCAACTTGAGCCAAACTCACCAACTTTCGATCTTTGGCGTGTACTAACTGGCGAAATCGCCGGCCGTGATTCTGCCGAACAAGTAACACTTTTCGACTCAGTTGGATTCGCGCTTGAGGACTACTCAACTTTGCAATACGTCTACCGCGAGGCGATTAAACGCAATATGGGTATTGATATCGAACTTGTGCCAAATCCTGAAGATCCAAGGGATTTATTTGGCCATTCACGTCGCGGGAAGAGAAAACTCCGTCGGGTTGTTTAAACTAATAAGAAGGTAACCCGAAGTCTGGAAGGACAAAATGAGTAACCCAATTTTCTCCCGCATGAACGGTCCAGTTGTTTCAAACGAAGAACTGGCTCAACTTGTTAATGGCCCAGGTGCTGGTCGACTAACTATTCATGACGTCATCATGAAAACTGCTGCAGTTTTTGCACTTGTTGTAGTTGGCGCTGGAATTGGCTGGGTTATGCCTGGCTTACTTTTCCCTGCCATGATCGTGGCACTTGTACTTGGTTTAGTTAACGCATTTAAGCGCGAAGTATCACCTGCCTTAGTTATTTCTTACGGTTTAGCTGAAGGCGTGTTCCTTGGCGCACTAAGCCTTTGGTTTGAAACTGCATATGGCCCAGGTATCGCTCGTCAGGCAGTACTAGGCACACTTGTTGCATTTGGCGTAATGCTTACGATGTACCAAAACAAAATTATCAAGGTTGATGCAAAGTTCACCAAGATCTTTATGACCGCCATGATTTCCTATGGCGTGATTGCACTTATCTCATTCGTAACTAGCTTCTTTGGAGTTGGTGGCGGTTGGGGCTTCTACGGAGTTGGTGGACTTGGTCTATTACTTTGTGCAGCAGGTGTATTACTTGCAACTTTCTCGCTTGTGATGGATTTTGAAATGATCAATCGCGGTATTGCTCAAGGTATGCCTGAAAAAGAATCATGGCGGATGGCGTTTGGTTTAGTACTGTCACTTGTTTGGCTTTACACCGAACTACTTCGCATTATGGCAATTATGCGTGGCGACGATTAATTAGAACTAATAAAAAAGCCCCAGATAATTTCTGGGGCTTTTTTAATTGAGTAGATTATTCTTGCGAGTTTTCATAGGCCCAGACATCAAAATCGTCAGCAGAAATATTGTTGTAGCCATTTATTTGTAGTGCCACAAAAATCTGTGCACGATGTTCCGTTGAGTGATACGGAATCTGATTTAAAACTGTTGACCGCATAGCCTGGCGTGGACCATTTTCATCTTCAAAAACAATAAGTTCGTCTGCTTGATCGATTTCAGTAAACACATCTTGGTAAGTCTCGGCTAGCTTAATTCGAAGTACTTCCAAGTCATTCCAGGTCTTTGGATACTCAAATTCCGTCCATTGCTTACCTGAAAGTACGTAGCGGTACCACTCGACGCCCTCAACTATGTGCATAGCAATTCTTGTAATTGGCCACTGCGGATCGGCGTAATGCCATTCAAGCGCCGCTTCAGGACACTCTTGTAATTTTTCAAAAAGTAAATTATCGGCCCAGGCACTGTGTAAAAATCCAACGCGTAAATGTTGCATTCATAAAGTTTAGGGGCTGTTAACCTGCAAACCTCGAGAAGGCGCTAAATCGGATTTGCTTCGGCGCTTTCTGTTGAAAGTAGAACAACTACTGAATCTTCATTAAGGCCAAGCTCTGTTTTAGCATCACTTGCCATCAGTGTTCTGATTCCGGAAAGAGCCGCTGCCCCGCAAGGTCCAACTTTCACACCAAGTTCAGTTAAGTGCGCTAAAGCTGCTCTTGCCTCGCGGTCATCAACTAACAAACTGCCCGATAGCCCTTGCAAAATGTATGGCATCGCCAAACTAGATGGCGTCCCACAATTAAGCCCGGTCATGATTGTGGTTTTAGTCGCTACTGAAACTAACTGGCCAGCTTTAAGGCTTTCAAAAACTCCGCCCGCGGTATCTGGCTCAACACTAACTACTTTGGCTTCGGCTAATTGCCCCCGGTAATGCGCGATGACTGCTTGCAAAAGCGAACCCACTCCAGTTGGCACAATCACTAAATCGGCAGCTAAACCTTGCTGAGCTAATTGTTGATCGACTTCAGCAACCATGGTGGAGTAACCCTCAACAATCCAACTTGGCACTTCTTCGTAACCATCCCAAGCCGTATCTTGAATTAAAAGCGCGCCCGTTTCTTCAGCATCTTTTGCAGCGGCCGCAACGGCTAAATCGTAATCACCATTAATGCGAGTAACTTTTGCGCCTTCATCCGCAATAGCTTGAATAGCAAAGTCGCTGACTCCATCAGGAATGTAGATCCGCGCAGCAAGCCCACGTAACTTTGCAGTTCTTGCCACAGCTCGGCCGTGGTTACCATCGGTTGCAGTAACGAGCACAGCATCTGGCCCGGCGCTTAAGGCGCGCAGTGCTTTATCAATAGCCCAAGTGGCGCCAAGTGCCTTAAACGCAGGCAACCCAAACCTGGCAGATTCGTCTTTAACTAAAACTTTGCCAAGGCCAAGTTCTTGGGCAAGTTGTGGCACATCAATTAACTCAGTTGGTGCATAACCCGGCAAACTTTGGTGAAATTGCAGCGCTGGACCTTGTGTTGATTCAGTAGCCCAAATATGCGCAGCCGCATGCACAACCACATTTGGATTTACTTGCTTAACTGCCATAGGGCAACATTACTCCGTCAAAAGTAACTTAGGCTTTAGGTATGTGTGGTCGGTATGCCCTATCTGCAGATGCGCAGGATATTGCTTTACAGTTTGACGTTAAAGGTAAGCCTGATGCATTCTTGCCAGCAGACTGGAATATCTCACCGACTAAAAATATTTACTTTGTTAATGCCAGTGATCAAGATGGCAAAGCCCGGCAGCTGGAAATAGCCTCTTGGGGTTTAGTGCCAAGTTGGAGTAAAGATGCAAGTCGTGCGAGTAACACAATTAATGCGCGCGTTGAATCAGTTGCCGAGAAGCCAAGTTTTAGATCTGCCTTTAAAGCACGTCGCTGCTTAGTGCCAGCTGACGGTTACTACGAGTGGGCTACTGAACTTGGTAACTTCAAACTTAAACAACCGTTCTATATTTCAAATGAAGATAACTCATTACTTTCAATGGCTGGACTTTATGAAGACTGGGCTAACCCACAAACTGGCGAAGTGCTAACTACTGTTTCGATTATTACTCGAGAGTCAGTTGGTGAAATTGCCAAAGTACATCACCGGATGCCAGTGCTGTTGCCAAAAGATCGCTGGGCAACTTGGCTATCAAATGACGCGCTTAATAAGGAGCAAGTAAATGAATACTTGGAGCTTCTGGATTTACCTGAGCCTGCTGCCGGTTTAGCGATTAGACCAGTTTCGACGGCCGTTAATAATGCGCGAAACCATGGACCCGAGTTAGTTCAGCAGATCGAACTGGGCCAGCCAGACACGTTGTTCTGAGGACTGAGACTGGTTTCCAGTCGACAGATCGAAGAACCAAGAGGCACTGTTTTAAGGTATTTAGTCAATCCCCAGCCCATATTTGCGGACTGTCCGAACCTGTGGCTATATTCGAACAAATGTTCGAATACTCTGACTTAGAACCCACTGCCCTAACCGGGGCCGATGGGGTGGTTGCCCATGAAGGTATCCCGATTGAGTTCTTCTATAAAGGTCGAGCATTTCACGTTCACTCCCTGCTTACAAAGTGGAAAGAGACTAACCCGTGGTGGAAACAGGTTGGCTCTAGCCAGGGGCTTCCCGAAGTTGAAGAAAAAATATTTTGGCGAGTAGAAGCAGCTCCAGTTGGGACTGTTAATACTTTCGAAATTGAATTCAATGAAGCAACTAAAACTTGGCAAGTGCGGCCGACATCTCGTGGGAAATAATCAGTTCACACATTTGCAAGTTGCAAGTGGTTACTCATTTAAATACGGCACAAGTCAGCCGCACCAACTAGTCGAGCGCGCTGCGCAATATGGAATGAGCGCACTTGCGCTAACTGATCGCAATGGAATGCCAGGTGCGATCCGATTTAGTAAAGCATGTGAAGAATTTGGAATCACTCCAATTCTTGGTGTGAATTTAAGTTTTATCCAAAAACGTTATCGAGTAACACTACTTGCTCAAAAAGGGAAACTTAGTTCGTTATACCGATTACTATCGGCGGTAAACATGGATAATAAAGAAAATGTTTTAACTCTTGATCTACTAAAACGTTTTTCTTGTTACTCACGCGATGTGTTAGTAATGCATGGACCAGAATCTGCTTTAGCAAATGCAATCATTGCCCGAAAAAATAATGAAGCACTTTCGATATTTAATTCAACTAAAGAACTGTTTGCTGATCAAGTAATTGAATGTGTTAGTCAATTAGCTAGAAGTGAATCTAAATACTCAACAACAAACGCTGCAAGACTTTTTGGTTTTGCCCAAAGTAATTCAATTGATGCGCTACTTACTAATGCAGTTCGAATGCTAAACCCAAGTGATGCGCCAGTAGCTGATGTATTAGATGCTTCGCGAAAACTAGTTTTAATTAGCGATAAAACAATTGATCGAGTTAACGCAGAAGCCTACTTAAAATCAGCCAGTGATATGCAGGCGCTTGCTGATGAAATTGCAGTTGCTGCCGGAGCACGCGACGGGCGGGCGTTACTTCGAACTACCCAAGATTGGGCAACGCGTGCTGGACTTTCACCTCGCCAAGATGTTGGGATTGGTGGAATTCACTTACCCGAGCCCATAGTTTTAGGCGCAGCTAATCATGAGCAGCTAGCTAGCCAATTACAACAGCGCTGTGAATCCCAGTTAGCCAATAAGTACCGCGCAAACTTAATTCAGACTGCAACTAGTCGACTGGCTGAAGAACTGGCCACAATCAGGCATTTGGGCTTTGAATCGTACTTTCTGACTGTGACCAACATTGCCCAAAGCGCTAAAGCAAAGGGTATTCGGGTAGCTGCCAGGGGTAGTGGCGCTGGCTCAATAGTTTGCTACTTACTGGGTATCTCTGGCGTTGAACCACTTAGTAAAGGGTTATTAATGGAAAGGTTCTGCTCAGTTCTTCGCAATTCCCTGCCAGATATCGACATTGATGTTGAATCTGCCCGGCGACTAGAAATTTACGATGATGTTTTTTCGGCTTACGGGGACGATGATTGGAGCAGACCCAATAATCAATCGCGCTGCGCCACAGTGTCGATGGTAGAAACCTATCGAGCGCGCTCAGCTATTCGAGATGTTGGTAGCGCATTAGGTATTACTCCAACTGAAATAGATTTACTTGCTAAAAATTTGCCACATATTAGATCAAAGAATATTGGGCGAGCAGTTGAAACTATTCCAGAACTTAAACGACTTAATTTAAATACTCCGATGATCACCGCCGCAATTGCACTTGCGACAAAGTTAGATGGTTTACCTAGACATTTAGCTATGCATCCGTGTGCAATTGCATTATCTGATTTACAGTTACAAGACTTTGCGCCGATTGAACAAAACCCTGGTGGCTATCCGATGTTGCAGTTTGATAAAGATGATGTTGAGGATATTGGCCTACTAAAACTTGATGTGCTCGGTGTACGGATGCAGTCGGCAATTTCTTACACTCTTGCTGAAATTGCGCGCACTGAAGAAAAGTCAGTTGATATCGATACAATACCTTTTGATGACAAAGCAACTTTTGATTTAGTTAAATCAACTCGAACACTTGGCTTATTCCAAGTTGAAAGTCCCGGTCAACGTGAACTAGTTGGAAAGTTTGCACCCGATAGTTTCAACGACTTAATTATTGGTATTTCCTTATTTAGGCCAGGTCCAGTTAAAGGCGACATGATTTCGCCATTTCTAGAAACTAGACAAGGTTTTCAAACTAGGCCATTTATTCACGCTGATCTTGAAGAGATTCTTAAAGAAACTGAAGGGGTCGTTGTTTTTCATGAGCAAGTAATCAAAATAATTTCAACAGTTACTGGTTGTTCACTTGCCGAAGCCGATGAAAAACGAAGGGACCTTGGTAGCCGAGAAGGCCAGCAAGAAGTCTGCGATTGGTTTTATTCACTTGGGTTAGCTAGGGGTTATCCGCAAAAAGTAGTTGACCGGGTTTGGCAGATTCTTCGCGACTTTGCTTCATTTGGTTTTTGTAAAGCACACGCTGCTGCTTTTGCGCTACCTACTTATCAATCTGGTTGGCTTAAAACCCACTACACCGCAGCTTTCATAGCAGGATTACTAACCCATGACCCAGGTATGTACCCAAAACGGTTAATCGTTGATGAAGCTAGGCAATGGGGTATTGCCATTGCTCCAGTTGATGTTAATGAATCAGATAGCACTTACCGAGTTGAGCGCACAACTGAATTAACCCAAGAGCCTTATGTGGCTCCAAATACAAAATCATCTGGCCAAACTCTGTCACTTCCCGATGCGCGTGGGTATGCAATCCGAATGTCCCTTGCCGATGTGCGGGGTATTTCAATTCAGGAAGTTGAAAATATTATTGCTGGCCGGCCATATCTAGATTTAGCTGACTTTGTTTACCGAGCAAATGTAAGTGCGCCAACTACTGAGGCGCTAGTTAACATCGGTGCCTTCGATAAATTAAATGGAGTTAGTAAAACTGGGATTAACCGACGTGATTTATATATTCACTTAGCTGAACTTCAAAAAGTAACTACTAAAGCTAAACAGGTAAGCGCAGCACAATTAACTTTTGAATTAAAACCAACTAGCGTTGAAAAACTTGGTCTACCTGATGTCACTGCCGAAGAACAGCTGCAAAATGAACTAGACACTTTAGGTACTGAAGTAACTAGCCATGTATTAGCTCCTTATGTCGAATTTCTAAACTCGATTGGTGTTAAGAAATCAGCCCAACTAATACAAGAACGTTCTGGTGCTTCGGTCTTAGTAGTTGGCGTCAAAGTGGCATTACAAACCCCGCCAATTCGAACTGGCCAACGGGTTATGTTCTTAACTATTGATGATGGTTTTGGTTGTAATGACTTAACTTTCTTCCAGGATTCGCAGGCCCAATACGCCCATGTCATCCGCAGTTCAACATTAATTCTGGCTAGAGGCGTGGTTCGCAAAACTGGTCCGCGGGGTATCTCACTTCGAGCAACTGGGGCTTGGGATTTAAATGAAGCCTTTAACCGATGGCTAGCTAAAGCCAACTAACCTAACTCTTATGGGTATCCAGATACTGCGCGAGCACACCGAAATGCCATGGGTAAATGCCGGCGGCACAACTTTTGAAGTGGCCCGCTTTCCTAAGTCAGGCGACTTCGATTGGCGAGTAAGTCTGGCTGAAGTTAAAGAAGATGGTCCATTTTCGGTGCTGCCGGAGATTGATCGAACATTAATTTTACTCGAAGGAGTATCGATAACTTTAACTAGCACTGACCAAGTAATTGAACTCAAAGAACTTGAACCGTATAGCTTCCCAGGTGAAACTTTATTTAACTGCAGGCTTTCAGCTGGAACAGCGCGGGACTTAAACATAATGTCTCGTCGATCAAAATTTAGTTCAACTACAAAGCTAATCGGGCCAGGTGTTCACAAAATTGATGGCTCAATCAACACCCACATACTTATTTGCTTAACTGGCCAACTTCAAATTGCTGGCGAAAAACTAAATAGCCGTAATGGTGCAAAAGTAAGTGAAAGTATTGAAGTAAATTCAACCGGCACATTTGCTCATATCGAATTCACCGAGCTCTAGTAAGCCAAAAATAATTAAGCGCCAGCAATAGCTTGTTCAAGATCTGCGATTAAATCTTCGTGGTGTTCTAATCCAACTGAGATCCGCAGTACTGCAGCGTGAGTTCTAGCATCTGGATCAACCATTCGATGGGTGAAAGATGCTGGGTGCTCAATTAACGTATCGATGCCACCTAGTGAAACTGCGTGCGTGATTAGTTTGACATGCTGAGCCACATGCGCTGCTGCCTCAAAACCACCGGCCATTTCAAATGAAACCATCGCGCCAGGACCTGTCATTTGTCGACCTGGTCCAACTAAATTGTCTTTATCTGAATCCCCAAGTCCTGGGTAATAAACATTAGAAATTTTCTTTTGTTTAGTTAACCAGCTAACAATTTCGCCAGCTGTTTCTTGCGCAGCTTTTACGCGCACACTTAAAGTCGTTAAACCACGTTGCATTAGATAAGCAGTAAACGGATCCATTAGGCCGCCAGTTGCAGCGCGTAATCCACGCACTGCATGAACATACTCACCGTGAGTAACCACAACGCCACCCATTGCATCGCCATGGCCACCAATGTATTTAGTTGCGCTATGCACCACGAATGTCACACCGTGTTCAAGAGGTTGTTGCAGCACTGGTGTAGCAAAAGTGTTGTCTACTAAAACCGGAATGTCGCCAGCAGCTAAAACAACTTGATGCAAGTTAACCAACTGCAAAGTCGGATTTGCTGGAGTTTCAATGTAGATCAAACCGGTCTGTGGTGTGATTGCATCTTTAATCGCCTCGGCGTCAGTCCAAGTGACTTGGGTACCCATAACCGAAGTTTCAAGCACATGGTCTGAGGTTCCATAGATTGGGCGAACTGCCACCACATGCGGAAGTTCAGCTAAAACTCTTGACTGCAGCACTGCAGTGATTGCAGCCATGCCGCTTGCAAATCCAATGGCGCCATACTGACTAACATCAGCCCCTTGTGCTGCCATGCGACTTGTTTCAAGCGCAGTCATCGCAACTTCAAATCGTTCAACGTTAGGGCTAGTGATTCTGCGGTAAACGCGATCGTTGCCAACATGCCCTCGACCAGCAAGCGCGCTATCCATAGTTGCCCCACCCGCTTCGAGCGAGGTAATTGGATATGTAGTGGATAAATCGATCGGCACTGAGTGAACACCCAGTGCGGTTAGATCTTCTCGGCCAGCGTGCACAGCGATCGTATTGAAATGTTTCATACCTTTATTGTGCACCTAAAGATCAAATCTGCCGATACCAGGATGTAGAAACCAAAAAATAAATGACTATAGAACATGAGAAAGTTTCGCCCATTTAAGGAAAACTAAATATTCTTCGGTACCAGGTTCGTTTCAGGTGATTTAAGTACGACTGATTCAGAGGAATCCATAAACCTTGGATGATCACTCTCAAGTTCAACTGAAGTGGCGATTAATCCACCACGAAAGTGATAACTCCAAGAATATTCGATATCAAATCCCGAATTCTTGAACATAATATTTAAAGTATCAATACTAGGTGCCCAAGCATTGGACTTATCTTTTACAAGTTTCCCAGATTCGTAAAACTGCGCAACAGCCAAATTAGCAAGCCTTGGGTTTAGATCAACTAAATTAATCCAATCGCCTTTTTCATCAACAAAACCACCATCAATGATGTGGGATTCGACGACAGCTTTTCCACCTACATTTAGAGAATCATGTATGCGATCAATAGCTAAATAGGGATGTCTCAAGTGGTAAATCACACCTAGGAAAAGGATTAGATCAAATTTTCCTAAATTCAATTCATTCAGACTATAAATATTTCCATTAATCCACTTAACTTTTGACCCAAGAATTTGTTTCGCCACATTAAACCCGGTCGAATCTGCAGAAGTGTAATCAAGTGCAATCACTTCAGCGGCGCCGCGTTTTTCGCATTCAAAACTAAAGAAACCGTCTCGAGCCCCGATATCAAGTACGCGCATCCCGCTTAAATTCATCGGCAGCTTTATGTGTTCAAGAAGTCCTTGTGAGTCTTGAATTCCTGGTGTAAAAACTCCAGGTGCCACTTCAATTTTATGAAACCAATTAGAAACTGACGAAATTAAATTATCAATGTCATTCACAGATTAACTCTAACATTTGAGGTTCGAAAAAAGCGCAGCGATCCACCGCAAAAAGTTACCTTTAGTGACTAACTAAAGTTGATCATCAAGCATGACTTCATCGCACTCAATTTGAGTGATCCTACTTGAGAGCATCTCTGCTTTCTCTTCATCCACTTCATCTTGTTTTTGTATTAGAACACTGCGTGAAACTAAACCTGAAGATTGAATCAAAGTGTTCATAACTTTTTCAATCCCAAGTTTAGAAACATTTCTTCGGTCATCCTCAAAGTACTCTATTGGAGCTTGAGGGCCAGTGATAATTTCATAAGCTGGAAAATATGTAACATCTTTTAAATTTCTAGAAAGTTCATCCGCGGCAACCCGAAGTACGGATTTACTGTAAGTAGAAGCGGTTAAAACATGCTGGTCGGTTGCTGTGGCAACTAGTGGGACCGGGCTAACACTTAAGATAAATCGAACTTTTGGATTTCTGCCTCTTAGCTTTTCAACAAAGATTGCCATATCAGAAACAATTTCTTCTACTGAAAAATTTCGAAACTCATATTTCTTTGGATCGTACGTTCCAGCAATCGTTCCAGGGCAGGCAGGGTAAGTTGCTCCATCAATTCTTGA
Source organism: uncultured Actinomycetes bacterium (assembly GCA_903951185.1). Lineage (GTDB taxonomy): Bacteria > Actinomycetota > Actinomycetes > S36-B12 > UBA5976 > UBA5976. Next base: position 1,848 of record CAJBBC010000130.1, on the reverse strand, counting down.
AACCCATGCTTCTGTTAGCCCAAACGTATAAACAAAAACATCGGCGGTCTCGAAGGCTTCTCGAGTTGCACGTAAATGAGATTTAGTATGCAGTTCAAATTCTTCAACTGAACTTGCAGGGAATTTAAGCCCTGGTCGAAATGCATCAATAACAGACATCTCTTGAACCCATTTATCGTCAGATGGCTTAAATTCTCCTAGCGACCGTAAATAAAGTTGGAGAAGTTGCCGAGTTGTGTAGATATTTCCATAGGCAGCAGAGAAGTTTGCATACCCAAGGTTTTGACCAAGACTTGAAAAAACATGTGGTAGCTGTTCTGTTCGTAAATATGTTAATCCAGCAGATTCTATGTATGGAACTAAATTTGAAGCAAAACAACTTCCAGCCGATGTGACCTTATCTTTGCCTCTTAGTAACTGTGTAGAACTATCAATCAAATTTTGAGAATCAAAGTTTGTTGAAACTGACCGTGACCAGAACGCTTTATCCGATTGGGATTTGTATGGATTATTAGCCAACAGATACTCCAAAAAACTCAGCTATTTTTTCTAGCATTAATAACCCGTAATCAGGATTTGCGTGCGTTAGATCGTCGACACTATAGATTTCGCGTAGCAGAAAGTTTCTTTCAAAACTTTCTGCTGGCGCTGGTAAGAATACACAACCAAGCTCTTTGGCACTTTTTTCAGTTAAATCTTGAGTTAACTTCCACATAAAAATTCTTAGTTCATTGCTGGATGCCCGAATATCCTTCTTTTGGATTCCGATTTTTTCGCCCATTTCTAGGAAAAATTCATCATCTTGAATTTTACTGTTTAGCAGGGTTTGTGATTTTGGAGGTGGCGTACCAAGCAAGCAAATCTTTGAGCGATCAGGGAAGCGACTAAGTATCAACTCTAATTCATAAAAAGTTGGTCTAAACGATTCTTTTATTTGACTAAGTGTGACAAATGGATATTTCGAACCTGAATTCAAATTAAGAGAATTGAATTTCATTTTAGTATCAATTAAAAAATGTAAGTTATGCTCATTGCCATTCCATGAAATAGCGAGATTTTTTCCGCTTGATTGTTCAACGATAAAATCCCAATACTCATTATCTGGTCTTATTTGTTTGTCAAAGTTTGCGTGAGAAACTAAACCAATGGCGCCTTGAAATTTCTTGTTTTGTTGAAGTGCCATGAACATTGCAAATGTATGAGAGTGCCCAGCAATTAAAATTTCTGGGTCTAGGCCACCATAAATTCTCCACGTACCAGATTTAGTAAATTCCTGGAGCATTCTTATGTCTGCCAATCCTTAAACTCTTAAAATTGTAGGCCCTGACGGGCTCGAACCGTCGACCCACGGATTAAAAGTCCGTTGCTCTACCAACTGAGCTAAAGGCCCCACCTTGCCTTTCGGCAATTCCGTAATCCTAGCAAACCCAATAACTTCAGGGAAATTGCACTACCTGATCGCTAATTGAGGTTACTTATCAAAACTCGTACCAAAGTCTTCGTCGCTGCCAAAGTTTCTGAAAGGCTAACAAACTCATTTGCTGAATGTGCATAAGTGACATCACCTGGTCCATATTGAACCGTTGGTATTCCTGATTTAGTTAAAAGTCTTAAATCAGATCCATATGGAGCACCGTAAATATCAGGCTCACTGCCAAATTCATTTTGATGCGCTTCTTGCAAAGCTGAGACAACTTTCGAAGATAACTCAGTATTACCTGGTGCAAACATCCCGCCTGGCCACTCAACCAAAATTGGATGCTCGACTAGCCAAGGATCTATCGCGCACATTCCAGCAATAGTTTTTTCAAAAATCTCTTTTGCTTGCTCGACAGTTTCATCCGGACG
>CAJBBC010000129.1 GCA_903951185.1 uncultured Actinomycetes bacterium | reverse complement strand
GCAAACTATCTTGCAAACATTCAACATACTTTGCTACTTGCATGTTTTGAGCAATAAGGCTGGAAATTAGAGCAACTAAGCCAGTCATAAAAGCCGTTACGCCAATTTGTTGATTTCTAGTCATGTTTCCCAACTCCACTTTGTCGTTTCTCAAGAGCAACTTTACGGCAAGGTGCTGCTGCTTTACATGGAAGGCGGAATTTCCTTTACCTACCTCCTCAGCCGTGATGTGGCACTAGAACTGGAAGATTGACGTCGTTTGCAGATGCCGGAGTTGCAACAATCGCAAACGAAAAGCTAAAAATCAGAGTTGGGAACCCGCGGGCAGATTTACGGATCGATCAGCGTAAGCGCCTCGAAGTACCCTTGCAACATTTATTTCTGTTGCAAAATGGCAATAAATCATGCCAGGTACGCTATTCATATGGCCTTTACATTCCGCAAGTCATTCAAGGTCGCACCCGGCCTGAGCCTAAACGTTTCAAAGCGCGGCATGGGAGTTTCGGTAGGTGGCCGCAACACTCCCCGAGCCACCATCAACTCAAGTGGCCGACTAACTAAATCGCTAAGGCTTGCACCCGGACTTAGATACCAAACCACTTCAACAATTGGTAAGAAGAAAGCAACAAAGCGAGCAGCTTCAAAAAATCAAGAAACGCAGTTACCAACGCAGCAAAGCCAAGAACCTGAGCAGATCCAAAGTCAGACCACCGAATACCGCGAACCAAGAAACCTATTCTTACCCCACAGCATTTGGTCAGTACTGTTCTTCTCGTTAGCCGGCTTTATCAGCGCGACCCAAGAGTCCTACGACAAAGTAGTCTTCTTTATCTTGGCGCTAGCCGTTGTCTTTGGCCTTACTTATGTGTGGAATTCAATAAGCCGGGACGACAAAAAATAAGCTTGCAATCTTTACTGTGAAACCCAGTAATCTTCCGGGTCACAACTAATGATTTCTAAACAAAGTGCCGGAACGCCTTGGGCGTAAGCAATGTTGTCGTAGGTAGCTGCATCCTCGCCCCAAGAGTTAGTGCCTAGAACTTGACCGAGGGAGTTGACTAGTGGCCCACCTGAATTGCCAAAATTGATCGCAGCGTCTGTCGCAATTACATAACCATCGATATTGGTAATTCGCCCTGTTGTTACGGATCCATCCAGGTTGAAATCGCCACCTGGACTTCCTACAGCCATTACCCAATGACCAATTTTTGGAGCAAACTCCTGAGTAACAGTATCGAGTGAAGGAAACTCAACGTTCGTCATCAAAAGTGCTAAGTCATTGTCAAAGTCATAATTGTAAAGATATGCAACATACTCTTCGCTACTCCCCGTAGTTGTGAAATAAATAGGTTGTTCAAAATCACAATCAGTAACGACATGTTCATTCGTGACTATCTCAAAAGGAAAAGCGTCATCCGTCGTGTCACTCTGAGAATCTTCAAGCTCAATAAACCACCCAGAGCCGGCAGAATCTCCACAATAGATAGTGACACTTGAGCTTCGGATTCGCTCAATCAGAGATTCCATGTCAGGTGATTGAAAGTAAAGTTCCGAATTCGGTGCACTCGAACTGTCCAAAATAGATGCATCGGATGCAGTTTCTCGATTATTTAAAAGCAAGAAAGCAACAGCAGTCACAAGGACGCCAATTAAAATTGATTTAAAGTCAAGTTTAAATCCACTAGAAGAATTCTCATTTGATTCGCTCATTTTCTTCCTCTATTCGGATTCGCTTAACATTGCGAATTTGCTGTTGCAATTATGATACAACTTCCGTGTGATCGGGATTTGATAAACGAGGAAATAGTTGGGCTTAGAAACAGGCAAACCCATCCCCATCTCTATCCAGCCCATAAATATCTTCCCCATAAACTTTTACATTGCTTGCATAATTTGGACCATCACCTGAGCCGCCTGCGCAATCGTAGTCATAAGCTGGCTTGAGGCAAGGTTCGTAACCCGGCGTACACTGCTCTATTACATCTGGCTCAGTGGAAATTGAAGGATTACTTAACGGATCCATAAGCGCATTATCAGCACAGCTAGAAAGCATGAGAATAGAGAAAAAAGTAATTGTTAAATGCGTGATAATTCTTGTCATCTAGGTAACCTTAACTTGATGTTGTAAATAAGTATCACTCTAAGGAATAGGGGCATTAATGTCTG
>CAJBBC010000128.1 GCA_903951185.1 uncultured Actinomycetes bacterium | reverse complement strand
CGCGATTACATCCATGTTGAAGATTTAGCGGCAGGTCACATTTCAGCATTGAATGCTCTTGAGAGCGGAGTGGATTCCTTCACAGTAAATCTCGGCACTGGAAATTCTTATAGTGTGTTGGAGGCCATTGCAGCTTTTTCTGAAGTGTCAGGCAAATCGATTCCTTACGAATTTGGACCACGTCGGCCAGGTGATGTTGCGGAAAACTATGCCGACGCGAGTCTTGCAAATGAACTATTAGGCTGGACCACCAAGTTTGATCTAGCTCGCATGTGTCAGGATTCATGGCGTTGGCAATCGCAAAATCCAGACGGTTATCGTTAATCCATACTGCAACAACTTTGCAAAACTATTACTTTAAGACTCAATAGAATTACACAATGCTTGCTGCCGACTCAATAAATATTCCAAGTGATCTCCTTCCTTCGGATGGGCGTTTTGGTGCTGGACCTTCAAAAATTCGGCCAAGCCAAATTGAAAATTTAGTTAAAGTATCTGGCACTTACTTAGGAACTTCACATCGACAAAACACTGTGAAGAACGAAGTGGCCCGAACACAAAGTGGTTTAAACAAACTATTCTCACTACCTAAAGAATACGAAGTTGTTCTAGGTAACGGTGGATCAACAGCATTTTGGGAAATCGCGACATTTAGTTTGATCCGTGATCGTGCTCAGTTTTTAACTTTTGGCGAGTTTGGATCTAAATTTGCATCCTCAGCGATCGCTGCTTCGCACCTAGGTGGCCAGTCGGTAATTAAGAGTGAACCAGGCGATGCTCCAGAATTTAAAGCAGAAGTTGGTATCGACGCCTACTGCTCCCCGCACAATGAAACGTCCACTGGGGTTGCCATTTCACCATACCGACCTGCTGGTGCGGACGAAGGTGCACTTGTAATTGTCGATGCAACATCTGCTGCCGGTGGACTTGCGGTGAATTTATCAGAAGTTGATGTCTATTACTTCTCTCCGCAAAAATGTTTTGGATCTGACGGTGGTTTATGGGTGGCGCTAATGTCGCCGCGTGCAATTAAGCGAGCAGAAGAAATTAAAGCTTCTGGCCGCTACATTCCAGCTTTCTTAGATTTAATGACTGCGGTTGAAAATAGTCGAATGAATCAGACTTATAACACTCCAGCCTTAACAACAATTTTCTTAATGAATGAACAGATTGATTGGTTCAACGAAAACGGCGGTTTGAATTGGTGCATAAGTCGAACTAGTGAATCTTCAATGGCAATTTACGATTGGGCTGAAAAAAGTAATTTTGCAACGCCCTATGTAGTAGATCCTAAAAAGCGCTCTGGAGTTGTTGCCACCATTAATTTTGTTGATGACATAGACGCAACTGTAATTTCTAAAATTCTTAGGCGCCATGGGATTGTTGATGTTGAACCGTATCGAAAACTTGGTAAGAATCAGTTGCGAATTTCAGTTTTCCCTGCAGTAGAGCCAGATGATGTTAAAGCGCTTTTAAAGTGCATCGACTTTGTCGTGGCGAAGTTAAATTCCAGCCAGAGTTGAAACCATTAGGGCGCCAATTAAGCCAATAAGTACGGCGATGGTTACCACGCGACGAAATCTTGGATTCATTTAATCATTCTAACTCTTGATCAAATAAAGAATGCGACGCCCCAATATGAGGCGTCGCATTCTTAGGTTTTTTAAAGCCCGAATATTACTTTCAACGGGTGAACTGTGAAATAAATAATAAACGCAGCTGCGATAATCCAAAGTAGCCCTGGCACATCTTTTGATTTACGTTGTGCAACTTTGATCATCACATAACTAACTAATCCAGCACCAATGCCGTTTGTGATTGAGTAGGTAAATGGCATCAGGATGATCGTCAAGAAAGCTGGGATAGCTATCGAGAAATCACTGAAATTGATTTTGGCTACTTGTGTCATCATCAAGAAACCAACAATCACGAGCGCGGGTGCAGCGGCTTCATAAGGCACCATCTTGGTAAGCGGTGCAATAAACATGGCCAATAGGAACAGCACGCCGGTTACCAAGCTTGCAATACCTGTGCGCGCTCCATCGCCGATACCTGACGCTGATTCGATGTAAGCCGTGTTTGAAGAAGTACCAGCGGCGCCGCCGGCAATTGCTGCAATAGAGTCAACCGTCAAGATTGCATCTAAGTGCTCAACTTCGCCATCTTTAGTCATCAAATCTGCCTCAGCTGCAAGGCCGGTCACAGTTCCGATGGTGTCAAAGAAGTCGCTTAGTAATAATGAGAAAACAGCAAGACCAGCAGCTAGCGCACCAATTGCATTGAATGCGCCAAATGGATCAAGTGAAAACAGTGGACTTGGATTAACAAACCCGAAGACTTGTTCAGGTACTGCTGGGATGTTTAGTTGCCATCCAGTTGGATTTTCTAAGCCTGCTGCAGATGGATCTAAGTTTGCCGCACCAATCTTCATTGATGATTCAAGTATTACCGCAAGTGCAGTTGTGGCAAGCAGGCCAATCAAAATTGCAGCGCGAACTCGAAGAGCAACTAGGACAATCATGATTAATAAGCCGGCGACGAAAGTGAAAATTGGCCAGCCAGCTAATTCACCGTAAACACCAAATGTAATTAGTGGAACACCGCCACGAACTATGCCAGCGTCAACTAGGCCGATTAACGCAATGAATAAACCAATGCCAACACCAATTGAATACTTCAGTGGATCTGGAACTGCGTGGAAAACAGCAGTCCGGAATCCTGTTAATACAAGCGCAAGGACAATTACACCTTCAACGACTACTAGTCCGAATGCTTGCGCCCAAGTCATTTGTGGAGCAAGACTGAAAGCTAAGAAACCGTTAAGCCCAAGCCCAGCTGCAATCGCAATTGGAAAACGACCATAGACACCCATAAAGATTGTCATTAAGCCGGCAATTAGCGCAGTTGCTGCTGCCACTAATGAAATTGCCTGACCAATATCTTGTCCGCCGCCGGGGAAATTGCCGTTGATGTCTTTAGCGGTTCCAATGATTAATGGGTTAAGAACCACGATGTATGCCATAGTCACGAATGTGACGATGCCGCCGCGGACTTCGGTGCCGAGGTTTGAACCTCGTTCGCTCATGTGGAACCAGCGGTCCCATGCAGGTAATAAATTAGTAGTTGCCATAACGAGAGGCTAGTCTGATATTCATGAGTATTGGTGGAGGCACCCCAAGGATTGACGGCAATAGCCGGTTAATTTCTCATGACAAAACTTCGCTCAAGCCACTTGAAGTAAATGGAATCACAGCAGTCACAGTGGGCACATTAGCTTGGACGATTACTTTGATTGTCTTGCTCTTTTCTCGAAGCTGGTTGGCTGAAACAGAACGAACACATTGGATTTGGATTGCTGTTTCCGGGATAATTCTTGGCCTACTTGGTTTCCGATACAGCACACGCCGAGCAAAGCGCCTTGGACTTACTAATTCAACAAAGCTGTTCAGCTCAAAACCCAAAGAGCCGGATCAATCGCAATTAGTGCAAGATTTTGAGTAATTAATTTTCTTCTTCGATTGACTCAACTAGGTCAATTATTGCGGCATCGTGAAAATCATCTTCAGAGTTAGCTTCAAGTAAATCAGCATCATCATTGCTGTCGTAAGTTTCAACTGATTCAACTTCAACCGCATTATCGACGTAGTCAGGTAAATCAGTGCCATCTTCTAAGTCATCGGAAATATCATCAACAACTAGCCCGACAAAAGGTACCGGCGCTTTAGTTTCCGCGCGAACTGATGAATGTGCTCCGCAACCATATGTGAGCGCAACAACTTGACCGTCCGCGGCACCAAACTCATTTGCGCAAACGCCAAATACTTGGCCAAGTGATCCACCAATTGCAGTTAAGAAGCCGCAGGATGAACAACTTGCTGGTGCTGACTTTGCCATAGCTGATCTCGGTCCGTTATCCCCTGCGTACCAACGATCAACTGCTCGTTCAAAACCTTGCACACTTAAAATTTGTTCGCGACCTAAACCAAGTTCCCACTGCGCAGGATGCAATGTTTGTAATTCTGCATCCAACTCATCAAGTCCAGTGAAGCCAGCTGTTAAGCGAATATCATTTTCAGAAGTTGGCAAAATGTCGCCAACACCTAAATCACCTGGCTGTACTCGTTCTGCCCATGGCTTCCAGGCAGCTGGGACTAATGCGCTGCTGCCAGGAAGTAAATTAATTTCGCTGACAGTCTTTTCGGACTGTCCAGAAATTGAAATAACTGTTACTGCCCAGTACCAGCCTGGATAAGCCGGTGAAGTGCACTCGAAAGTATGCGACTGGATTGAAACTTGAGGATCTTCAGAAAGTTCATCAACAACATCCAGTGCCTGGCCAATGTGCTCGGCTGGCACAGATTCAAGTAAAACTTCGCGGGCAAAGTCGCTAATAGTTGAAGAACTCACCTAGCTATTCTCTCGCAAATTTAATAAGGGTTCTAATCCGCTAAATCCCACAATCAACCCGGCCAGCCAGCCAGGCAAAACCCCGATAATCTATTGATGTGTTGAAATCCAGAGTCTTAACTGCTGCAATAACAGGTGCCCTAGCCCTTGGCTTAACTGCTTGCGAGAAACCAAATCCAGGTGTCACGGTTTGGTCGGGCACGCATTCTGAGCACCGCGAAGCGGTTTGCTGGACTACTGAAGCGGCGATCACCCCTGAAAGCTGTGCTCAAGAAATAGTGGCATCTGCGCTTAACGACACAAAAGTTGGAACCATTGAAGTTGTCAGCGAACAGACCATAGGTATCAGTGTTGATCCTGAAGTTGCCAAATTAGGTTGGTACGTCGGAATTGCCGGGCAAAGATTTAATGAAACTGCAATTTACGAAACTTATTACCGTTTTACTTTCCCAAGAGTTGCAGTTCCGGAAAGCGGATTTGATTTACAAGTTATTGCCCAAGGTAAAGGTAATGCCACCCGTGGTATCTGGGTTTTCAAATTAGTTAACGCTTCTAGTGAATAGTTAAGTGCCTTGAAAAGCATTCACTGGTTTAGGCGAGATCTTCGGATTAATGACAATCCTGCATTCAATGAAGCGTGTAAATCTGGGGAAGTTCTGCCGATTGTATTAATTGATCCGAATTTATGGCCAACTTGGGGAGCGCCAAAGCAGGCTTACTTAATTGGTTCACTTTCAAAATTAAATGAAAGTTTGAATGGCAACCTAGTGATCAAACACGGTTCTGCAGTAGATGTAATTCCCGCAATCGCTAAACAGTTCTCTATCAATTCTGTTCACTATGCTGCGGATTTTTCAGAACACGGTATCCATCGCGATACGTCAATTAAGAATGAACTTGAAAGCTTGAGTATTGAATTTATCGCAACTGGGTCAGGTTACGCAGTGGCACCTGGGCGTGTAACTAAAGATGATGGAACTTTCTACAAGGTTTACTCACCGTTTTATAAAACTTGGGTGAAACATGGTTGGCGAGCGCCAGTTAAGTCGCCAAAAGAATTTCCAAAATTCATTGGTATTGAAAGTTCAGACGGTTTACCGGCCAGGCCCGATGTAAACGGTGTTTATATTCCACCTGCTGGCGAATTAGCTGCGCTAGAACGTTGGAAGTGGTTTAAGAAAAATGCACTTGCAGATTACAGCGATAATCGAAATCGTCCAGATTTAGATGGCACCTCAAAATTAAGTACTGCGCTTAAGTGGGGCGAAATACATCCGCGAACATTGCTGGCTGATTTAAACGATTCGCCAGGCCATGAAACGTATCGAAAAGAAATCGCTTGGCGTGAATTTTATGCAGATATTTTGTTTAACCGCCAAGACACTGTGGAAGGTTACTACAACCCGCTTTATGCCCAAATGAAATATGACACGGGGAAAGAAGCCGAACAAAACTTTGAGGCTTGGAAAAAAGGTGAAACTGGATATCCATTTGTGGATGCTGGGATGCGCCAACTCTTGGCTGAGGGTTGGATTCACAATCGTGTGCGTATGGTCGTAGCTTCATTTTTAGTTAAGGATCTGCATCTTGAATGGCAACTTGGGGCAAGACACTTTATGCAATGGTTACTCGATGGCGACTTCGCCAGTAATTCACACGGTTGGCAATGGACTGCAGGCTGTGGCACAGATGCATCACCTTATTACCGAGTATTTAATCCGATTGGCCAAGGGGTTAAGTTTGATCCAACTGGTGAATACATTCGCAAATACATTCCAGAGCTTCGACATATAACGGATGTGGCTGTGCACGAGCCTTGGAAAGTACTCGGTGGTTTAGACCACGGCTACCCATCACCGATTGTTGATCACGCGATGGAAAGACTTGAAGCACTGGATCGACTTGCGAAATTACCGAAAGCAATTAAATAAGTTGTTACTTCACTAATCTTTGCTTGATTTCATTCGACGAATTGGCTTAGTGAGCTTCCAGGACAAACTATTTTTTATATTGTTAATGATTGTGTTTAACACCTTTATAGCATCCTCATGGCGAGCACTCGTCTCAATTTCTTTGTGCCAGTTTGAATAATAAGTTTCGATAATTTTATCTTTATCTCTTAGTTGAGACTCGATACTTGTCATCAAGCCTGATGACCTAAAAATGTACCTGAGTAAATTCAATTCCTCTTGTTGCATTTCTGATGAAAAAAGAAAATCTACCGGAGTGGTTTTCGTTCCAATTTTGAGCACTCCTAGCCCATGTTCATGCAAAAACTCGAAAGTTTTATACTCCTTTTTTAGCTCATTCCAAAATCGGTTTACTTCAAAATCGTCACGATGTTCATGAATGTCATGAAAAAGCACTAGAGCGCCATCTTTGAGTTTTCTTTTCCAACTATTGAAGTCACTGACTACTGCATCGTAGGTATGCAGCCCATCAATGTGCAATAAATCAATGGACGTGTCTGCAAACTCAGCCAAACCTTGATCAAATGTCATTCGCAAAAGTTTAGAAAACGAAATGTATTTTTCAGTATTTACTTGATTGACAATTTCATAAACTTCATTGGAATAAAACCCAGCGTGTTCATCACCCTGCCACGTATCAATTGCAAATGCTTTTGTTTGCAAGCCGTTTGATTTTATGGATTGGCAGGCTGCGAAGTAAGAATAACCGTAATGAGAGCCCAGTTCAACAAATGTATCTGGCTTAAGTGTTCCTACAAGCCAGATCATGAACGAACCATGTTCGTACCACGAGGATTCTCCTTGATACTCGACTTTTAAATGTGCGAGCTCCCGAACTAACGAATCATAATTTGTCGCCATCAATAACTTCCTTGCAATAAATCGCTGCTCTTCGTTTATTAGTTTATTAGTAACTTAGTAAGTTACTTGACTGGACAGATTCAATTTAATGTAAACGTCTCCATCTTCGATAGACAATTCGACTAAAACATTAGAAACTTGAGTTATGACTCAACCCAACGTAGCTGCAATGCGCATTGTCTATGACAAAAGCGAATTGTTGGAATCAAGTCTGGCCACTACCCCACTTGAACAATTCAATAAGTGGCTTAGCGAAGTGGTTTCGGTAGGTAGCGAAGTTGTTATTGAGCCAAATGCGATGGTGCTGGCAACTGTTGATAAGGCCGGCGCCGTTACAACTCGGTCAGTTTTACTAAAAGGTATTGATAAGCGAGGGCTAAGTTTTTATACCAACTACAACTCACGCAAAGCTCAAGCGATTGCCGCTAATGCAGCTGTCTCAGTTACTTTTCCTTGGTATCCCCTGCATCGACAAATTACAGTAGTTGGAACTGCAACTAAATTAAGTGCAACTGAATCTGCGGAGTATTTTAACTCACGTCCGCATAAGTCACAGCTTGGTGCAATCGTTAGTGCCCAATCCGAAGTAATTGAATCGCGAGAAACCCTTGAGGAGACAATGGCAGAACTCGAGTCCAAGTATCCAGAAGGCAGCAAAATCCCGATGCCTGAAAACTGGGGTGGTTACTTGATCCAAGTTGATTCCATGGAGTTTTGGCAAGGCCGGCAGTCTCGCCTGCATGATCGGCTCAGGTTTGTAAGGACCGGGGACAGTTTTGATTTAAGTGGCGCTGCCGCTTGGAAAGTTATCCGGCTCTCGCCTTAATTTTTTAGTAAATAGTTAGTAAAGAATCTGTACATCATTTATTTCTAGTTTCACCATTTCCTTATGGCTCTTCCCCAATTGCTAGGAGGCAATCATGAAGCTAACCAATTCTCGGGTCAT
>CAJBBC010000127.1 GCA_903951185.1 uncultured Actinomycetes bacterium | reverse complement strand
CCACTGCAGAAACCTAAATTCTGCATCATTTCAATGTCATAGCCTGTTCGCATTTTTAACCGCTGAGCTTCAAGTAACTTTCCTTGTTTTTCGAGTTCAGGTAAGCGTTCGGCCAATTCAGCTTCAATAGATGAAATAGCTTGAGCCATTCGCTCGGGACCCGCAGCATAGTGTGAAGCCGGAAAAATATAGAGTTCCGAGTCTTCAGTAAGAATTTCACCAGTAATTGGGTGCAACGACATCAGGCGGTCAATTTGATCGCCGAACATTTCAATTCGCACCGGGTGCTCTTCGTAAACTGGATAAACCTCGACCGTATCGCCGCGCACTCTAAAAGTTCCGCGGGTGAAGGCTATGTCGTTTCGCGAATACTGAATACCGACTAATTGTCGAAGTAAAACGTCACGGTCTATTGAATCGCCAACTCTTAAGCGAATCATCCGATCTACGTACTCTTGAGGAGTACCTAAACCATAAATACACGAAACACTTGCTACAACTACAACATCGCGACGAGTTAACAAACTATTCGTGGCACTATGCCTCAATCGTTCAACTTCTTCGTTAATTGATGAATCTTTTTCAATGAATGTGTCACTTTGCGGAATATATGCTTCCGGTTGGTAGTAGTCGTAATACGAGACAAAATATTCCACTGCGTTATTTGGCAGTAATTCACGAAATTCATTTGCTAACTGTGCAGCCAGCGTTTTATTTGGAGCTAGAACTAAAGTTGGTCGTTGAAGTTTTTCGATTAACCAAGCGGTTGTTGCACTTTTACCGGTACCAGTTGCGCCAAGTAAAACAACATCGCGATCACCGCGGTTAATTCGCTTCGTTAACTCGGCAATGGCAGCTGGCTGGTCACCCGAGGGTTGAAAATCACTAATTACTTCAAACGGCGCAACAGTGCGCTGTAAGTCAGTAATTGGTCGGGCCATAGGTACAAGGTTACGAGGTTACTAGGTTAAGCAGTTAACTGCAGCCAAGCCTGGTCAACTTGTTTGGCTAGCTCTGTCATATTGCCATTGTTATAGATGACAATATCGACAAGCTTTTCACGTTCGCTGTCATTTGTTTGAAACTGGATTCGGTTTTCAAAATCTTCTGCAGTTAGCCCGCGGTCAATTGCCCGATTCCGGCGCAAATCTAATTCCGAGATAACCGCTATCGACTTATCGAATTTTTCAAACAACATTTTTTCGATTAGTAAAGGAATTTCATAAATAACCACAGTTTGCGGTGGCAACTCTTTTATCCGATTAGCTAATTCGAGCTGAATTGCTGGATGAGTTATAAGTTCTAAAATCTTGAGTTCAGTTGGATCATTGAAAACTATTTCAGCAAGTTTCGAGCGGTCTAACGTTCCACTTGCATCAAGTATCTTTTCGCCAAAGTGAGCCACCACTGCAGTATGCGCGCTACCACCATTGGCAACAACTTCTCGGGCAAGTTCGTCAGCATGGAAAACAACTGCTCCATGTTTGGCGAATAAATCGGCAACTGTCGATTTACCCGATCCGATTCCCCCAGTTAAGGCAACTAACACTTCTCCAGCGTAAAGCAAAAGAGCCATGGCGTTTGGCCACGGCTCTTTTGCTTTGAAAAGAAATTAACTATTGTCAGTTAACTTATCGCGTAGTGCTTGAAGACCTTCATCTTCAGCTAAAGCACCTTCACCAACTGAAGTTGGTGCAGCTTGCGTTGATTCAGCGCTGTCTGCATCAGACTTCTTTGAATCACCGGCTTGGGCTTTGTGTGCTTCCCACTTGGCATGAGCTTCAGCGTACTGACGTTCCCATTCGAGTTTCTGCGATTCATAACCTGGTTTCCAGTCATTGGTTTCTGAATCGAAACCTTCTGGGTAAATGTAGTTACCATCAGCGTCGTACTGGTTCAGACCGTAAAGTGATGCATCGAATGTGCCTTCACCTTCAACAGCTACATCATCATTAGCTTGACGAAGTGAAAGTGAAATACGACGTCGTTCTAGATCAATGTCGATTACCTTGACGAATACTGAATCGCCAACTTGGACAACCTGTTCTGGAATTTCGACGTGACGGCCAGATAGCTCAGAAATGTGTACTAAGCCTTCAATGCCATCGCTAACGCGAATGAATGCACCGAATGGAACAAGTTTGGTAACTTCACCGGGCACAACTTGACCCATCTGATGTGTACGAGCAAATTGCTGCCAAGGATCTTCCTGTGTTGACTTAAGTGAAAGTGAAACGCGTTCACGTTCAAAATCAACTTCAAGTACTTCAACAGTTACTTCTTGACCAACTTCAACAACTTTGGATGGGTGATCAACGTGTTCCCATGAAAGTTCTGACACGTGAACTAGACCGTCTACGCCACCAAGGTCAACGAAGGCACCGAAGTTAACGATGCTAGAAATAACACCCTTGCGGATTTGGCCACGCTCTAATTGATTTAAGAAACCATGGCGAACTGCACTCTGTGACTGTTCTAAGTAAGCACGACGTGAAAGAACTACGTTATTGCGGTTCTTATCAAGTTCAATGATTTTTGCTTCCATTTGCTTGCCAATGTATGGCGCAAGATCGCGAACGCGACGCATTTCAACAAGCGAGGCTGGAAGGAATCCACGTAGACCGATATCAACAATCAAGCCGCCTTTAACAACTTCGATTACTGTTCCGGTTACGATGCCATCTTCTTCTTTAACTTTTTCAATTGAGCCCCAAGCACGTTCATATAGTGCGCGCTTCTTGGAAAGTATTAAATGTCCTTCTTTATCTTCTTTTTGAAGAACTAAAGCTTCGATAGTGTCGCCAACTTTGACGATTTCATCTGGGTTTACATCGTGACGAATACTTAGCTCACGGGATGGGATGATGCCTTCAGTTTTGTAGCCGATGTCTAAAAGAACTTCATCACGGTCTACTTTGACGACGATACCTTCGACGATGTCGCCATCATTGAAGGGTTTGATTGTTGCATCGATTGCAGCGAGGAAATCCTCGGCAGAGCCAATGTCGTTAACAGTGATTGATCGGCTCTTGTCGGAAATAACGGTCATTTAGTAAATGCCTCTAGTCGGGATATTTATAGTTCGGATGTCACAATCACTTTTCAGAAAAATCTTTGAGGTTTTACTGAGTCATGACCACTAGGTCTGGGCCCTGACAAATTGCAACCTTCTAAGGATAGGCAAACCCTTTAGTAGGGCCAAATCCGAAAGATCTGGCTCCTAGGCGCCAATCCGCCAGTTAGTGTGCGGCCTGGCTCCAACTCTTGCCACTCCCAAGTGAGACCTCCATAGGCACGCTCAACTGCCCTAGATCGCCCATTTTGCCCACCGAACCCATTTCTTGTGTGACAAGTTGCTTAACTTGCTCTAATTCCCCAGGGGCGACTTCAATAATTAGCTCATCATGAACCTGAAGTAGAAGTCGACTCTTTACCCCAGCCGCCTTTAAAGCCACTTCAACTTTAAGCATCGCAACTTTAACTAGGTCCGCAGCTGAACCCTGGATCGGGGCATTTAAGGCCATCCGTTCAGCCATATCGCGAAGTTGGCGGTTATCGCTATTTAAATCCGGCAAGTAACGACGTCGACCCATAATTGACTCGGTGTAACCAAGTTTTCGAGCTTCTTTAACCACATTAGCTAGGTAATCGCGAACGCCACCAAAGCGCTCAAAGTAAGTGTCCATTAATGATTTAGCTTCGCCATTACTAATCCCAAGTTGATTAGCTAAACCAAATGCCGATAAACCGTATGCCAATCCATATGACATTGCTTTGATTTTACGACGCATTTCTGCATCTACATCTTTTTTATCAACACCAAACACATAAGAACCAACAGTGGTGTGTAAATCTTCACCTGAATTAAGTGCATCAATTAATCCTTGATCATTTGATAAATGAGCCATTACGCGAAGTTCAATTTGGCTGTAATCAGCAGTGAGCAGTGTTTCGTAACCTTTACCAACCACAAAAGTATCGCGGATCCGCACACCTTCATCTGTGCGAATTGGAATATTTTGTAAGTTCGGTTCAGTACTACTTAGTCGGCCAGTTGCAGCGATCATTTGATTAAATGTGGTGTGGATCCGGCCATCATCGGCAACGCAACTAAGTAAGCCAGTAACAGTTTGACGAAGTTTACT
>CAJBBC010000126.1 GCA_903951185.1 uncultured Actinomycetes bacterium | reverse complement strand
TCTAATGGATGGTTAATCAGTAGAAATTCCATTACGCCAGCTTGAGCAAGTTTTGCAATTTCGCTTGTGTGCTGAGTTTTGACAACCATGCCTTCAGCTACAGGAATTGCACAAGCTGGTTGTGGTTTACCTTGTCCTTCAATTTCAACAAGGCAGGCGCGACAAGCTGCAACTGGATCTAGAAGTGGATGATCGCAGAAACGTGGCACTGCAGTACCAAGCATTTCAGCAACTCGAATAATTAAAGTGCCAGCTGGAACTTCAACAGTTACACCATCGACAGTTACATTCACAGTTTGCGTTGTTACCGTCATCGTTTTACTCCTGCGAACACAGTTGCTTCAGCTGGATCAAATGAATCATTTGCTGGCGTACGGGTGGCTTCAAGAAATTCTGAGCGGAAATACTTAAGTGCAGCCGGGAATGGTGTTGCCGCAGCATCACCTAGCGCACAAAATGAACGGCCAGCAATTTGTTGGCAAATTTCAACAAGCTTTTCAATATCGCCTTCTTGGCCATGACCTGATTCGAAACGATGTAGTACGTCACTTATCCACCAAGTACCTTCTCGACAAGGTGTGCATTTACCGCAAGATTCATGTTTATAGAACGACAGCCAACCAGTTACCGCCCGCACTATCGAAGTTGTTTCATCGAAAACCATTGGTGTGCCAGTACCAAGCATGGAACCTGCTTCAGCGATGGCTTCATATGTCATCGGTGTATCTAAGTGATCGGCAGTCAGCATCGGTACTGATGAACCACCCGGTAACCAAAACTTAACTTTATGACCGGCACGAACTCCACCAGCGTGTTCTAGTAACTCACGCATTGTGATTCCAAGTGGCGCTTCGTAAATACCCGGGCGATTAACGTGCCCAGAAACTGCAAATAATTTAAAACCTGGTGATTTTTCTGTACCGAATGAACGGAACCAATCCACGCCGTTATTAATAATGTATGGAATGTTGGCAATAGTTTCCACATTATTTACACACGACGGTGAGGAGTACAACCCGGCAACTGCAGGGAAAGGTGGCTTTAGCCGGGGCTGACCGCGTCGACCTTCAAGTGAATCAAGTAATGCTGTTTCTTCACCGCATATGTAAGCGCCAGCACCAGCATGTAAAACAACTTCAAGATCAAAACCTGATCCCATAATATTTTTACCTAAGTAACCGGCTTGATAAGCCTCGCGTATTGCGGCGTTAACTCGGCGGAATACATGTGGCACTTCACCGCGAACATAGATAAAAGCGTGATTAGCTCGCATTGCGAAAGACGCAATAATAATTCCTTCAATTAAGGAATGCGGGTTTGCAAGCATTAACGGAATATCTTTACAAGCACCTGGTTCAGACTCATCAGCATTAACAACTAGATAATGTGGCTTGCCATCACCTTGTGGCACGAACGACCATTTCAAGCCAGTTGGAAAACCAGCACCACCGCGTCCACGTAAACCTGAATCTTTAACAGTAGTAATTACAGCATCTGGTCCAGCTGCAAAAGCTTTCTTAAATGCGGTGTACCCACCATGACGCATGTAACTAGCGATTGTGTATGAATCTGCTTCATCCCAATGTGCAGTTAATACTGGAGTTAGTGAACCTTGAGCAATAGTCATTACTTTGCCTCCGGTGCGGACATACCAAGTTCTTTAGCGCGCTTTAAGCCAGCCAACATTAACTCATCAGCATTGCCGCCAGCGTCAACAAGACCGTCATCGAAACCTGCAAGTGTTTCTTCGTTTTCTTTGAAAGTACGAATTCTTGGTCCACGAGTACTTAACACTTCTTCGCCGCGAGTTAATTTCTCTACAACATCTACAGCCTTAGCCGGAGTCATATTGTCTAAGAATTCCCAGTTAGCTGTCAGCACCGGTGCATGGGTGCAAGCTGCTTGACACTCAATACGTTCAAGCGAAATTTTTCCGTCATCAGTAACTTCGTCATTACCAATACCTAGGCGATTACAAAGAGTTGACCAGATTTCATCGCCACCAAGAATCCCACAACCTGGGTTAATGCAAACGCCAATGTGATATTCACCTACTGGCTTGCGGTGGTACATCGTGTAGAAAGTTGCAACTGCAGCAACCTCAGCTGTAGTTAAACCGAGTTCTTCAGCACATAATGCAATACCGTCGGCACTAACAAAACCTTCTTCAGATTGAACTAAGTGCAACATAGGCAGTAGAGCTGAACGTGCAACTGGATAACGCGAGATAATTTCTCGTGCTTTGACTTTAGTTTCTTGGGTAAATGTCATTAGCGATCAACCCCGCCCATAACTGGATCAATAGATGCAACTGCTGCAATTACGTCAGCGATTTGTCCGCCTTCACACATTGCTGCAACAGCTTGCAAGTTTGTAAACGATGGATCGCGGTAATGAACACGGTAAGGCCGGGTGCCGCCATCAGAAACTAGATGCACACCAAGTTCTCCACGTGGTGATTCAACTGCACTGTAAACCTGACCAGCTGGAACTTGGAAACCTTCAGTTACTAATTTGAAGTGATGGATAAGTGATTCCATTGACTCGCCCATAATGTGTCGAATATGTTCAAGTGAATTTCCTTGGCCATCTGAACCGATTGAAAGTTGTGCTGGCCAAGCAATGCGCTTGTCTTCAACCATTACTGGACCTGGCTTTAAGCGATCGAGACACTGTTCAACAATCTTTAAAGACTCGCCCATTTCTTCGATGCGGATTAAGAATCGTCCGTAAGCATCTGAAGTGTCTTTAGTGATGACATTAAAGTCGTAAGTTTCGTATCCGCAGTATGGATCAGTTTTTCGAAGATCTTGTGGCAGTCCAGTTGCTCGTAAAACAGGACCGGTAATACCAAGGGCCATACAACCAGACAAATCAAGAACACCAATACCTGATGTTCGACCCATCCAAATTGAATTACCAACGAGCATGTTGGCGTTATCTTTAAAGCGGCGAGGGAAAGTGTTAACAATTTCGCGAATTTTTTCAATTGCACCTTCAGGTAGATCTTGCGCTACCCCACCTGGTCGGATGTATGCGCTATTCATCCGTAATCCGCTAACCATTTCAAATACATCAAGAACTGTTTCGCGTTCGCGGAAACCAAAGATCATGGCAGTTAGCGCACCAAGTTCCATACCGCCAGTAGCTAATGCAACTAAGTGTGAAGAAATTCGATTTAGTTCCATCATCATTACGCGAATAACTGTTGCTCGCTCAGGAATTTGGTCAGTAATACCAAGTAGTTTTTCAACACCTAAGCAGTAAGCAGTTTCATTAAAAAATGGTGACAAATAATCCATTCGTGTTACGTAAGTGACACCTTGAGTCCACGAACGGTACTCCATATTTTTTTCGATACCAGTGTGTAGATAACCAATGCCGCAACGCGCTTCTGTAACAGTTTCGCCTTCAATTTCAAGAATTAAACGAAGCACACCATGAGTAGAAGGATGTTGTGGTCCCATGTTTACAACTAAGCGTTCAGTTTCACCTTGGGCAGCACCTTCAATCGTGTCCCAATCTTGACCTTGAACGGTGTAAACGCGACCTGATGTTGTTTCGTATGACGGAGCGTAAGTATCAGACATTAGCTGTAAGCCCTCCGTTGATCTGGTGAAGGTATCGTTGCGCCTTTGTATTCAACTGGGATTCCACCAAGTGGATAATCTTTGCGTTGTGGATGACCTTGCCAATCATCTGGCATTTGAATTCGAGTTAAGTGCGGATGGCCATCAAAAATTAAACCAAAGAAATCAAAAGTTTCGCGCTCGTGCCAATCATTTGTTGGGTAGATCGCAATAATCGATGGAATGTGTGGATTTGAATCCGGCACACTTACTTCAATTCGAATATTTCGGCTGTGGGTAATTGACCGAAATTGATATACGCCGTGAAGTTCACGATCTTTATGTTCTGGATAGTGCACACCGTTAACACCTAAACAAAGTTCAAAACGTAAAC
>CAJBBC010000125.1 GCA_903951185.1 uncultured Actinomycetes bacterium | reverse complement strand
TTGTGTTGATCACTTTTCTCCTTTACGAACCAGAGTCGGATCATTGATAACTCGTAACGCATCACCTGCAAGATTGAAAAGTATTGCTGTTATACAAATGACGGCACCGGGTATCATCACAGTCCACCAGCCAGTCAGAATGTAATTTCTGCCGTCAGCAACTAGTGCACCCCACTCTGCAGATGGTGCTTGTGCTCCAATTCCAATAAATGAAAGACCTGAAATAACTAATAGGACTGCAGAAACATCAATGGTGATTTGAACATAGAGATTTATTAATGCGTTAGGAAGTATATGTTTAAAAATTAATCTGGTCTTTGAAACACCTAGTACTTTTGCTGCATCCACGTATTCACGATGTTTGACATCAAGAACGAATGTTCGAACTAGTCTTGCATACCCTGGCCACCAAGTTAATGCCAAAGCAATAACAGCAGATCGCAAGCTCGGACCTAGTGCAGCTGCAAATCCTAATGAAAGAATCAATGCTGGAAAAGCTAATGCCACATCGCTTATGCGCATGATTATTTCATCTACCCAGCGTGGTCCCAAGGCTGATAGTGTTCCAAAAAAAGTTCCCACTAAGGCGGCAAACATTATGACCGCCAAGGTTGATAGAAGACTACTTGATGCCCCAACTAAAATTCGACTGAATAGATCTCTTCCGTTGACGTCTGTACCGAACCAATGTTGCGAACTTGGTGGTAACAGAGAATCCTTTAGGTTCACAAAGTATGGATCGTAAGGAGCAAGACTTTTTCCAAAGATGGCTGCAAACAAAATGATAAAAATCAATAAAAATATAAACTTTTCACCCAACGAAAGTGAATTTTTTATCCTTCGGAATGAACCAATATCTGAATTCTTCTTAGGCGAATTAAACACATTAACCTCCACTGACTCTTAATCTTGGGTCAATGAGTTTATGACCAATATCAACTAACAAATTCAGTACAGTTACGACGATACCCATTACCAAAACTACCGAAATTACCGCGAAGATATCTTTTTGAAGTACTGCTGTTGTGGCATATGAACCAATGCCTTGCCTGCCAAAAATTGACTCAACAAGCACCGTTGATCCAAGCATCCAACCCACCTGCATGCCAAGAATTGTAAAGGTAGGGAGAATCGCATTTCTTAGTGCATGTTTAGATACCATGCGAATTTCTGATACACCTTTGGCTCTTGCCAATTTCACATAATCGGAATCTAGGACATTTATCATTCCAGATCGAAGAGTTCGAGCCGAAACTGCTATGAATGCCAAACTCAAGACGAAAGCTGGGAGCGCAAGGTATCGAAGAGTTTGAGTGAAAAGCATAATGTCACCTGAAATAAAGGCGTCCAAAGTAGTCATACCGGTAACTCGTTCAATTTGTACACCGCTGGGTTTTTGACCAGAAATAGGAACTATTTTTAGTTTTGCACCAAGTAGATACTGCAGAACAAGGCCTAACCAAAATACGGGTACGGTAGCACCGATTAAAGTCAGCAAACGCAAAACGAAATCTGTCCTGGATCCTCTGACGAGCGCCGTCACAATTCCAAGAGGAATTGCTATAAAAAGATTTATTAACATTGCTGCAAATACCAGTTCGATAGATGAAGGTAATACCTGCATTAAATCCACTAAAACTGGTCTAAAGGTAAATATCGAAGTTCCTAAATCACCTTGCACTGTTTGAGATAAAAACGAAAAATATTGCTCGAATAAAGGTTTTGTTAAACCTAATTTCTCTCGCATAGCTTCAACTTGTTCAATAGTTGCACTTCGGCCAGCTGCAACTCGAGCTGGATCACCCGGAATCAACTTGATCATGAAAAAAACAAGTGTTGCGACAGCCCACAACACGATGGGAACCATAGCTAATCGTTGTAAAACGAACTTAGCCATGGTTCCCACCTATGCTCAACAAACCTTGCAGGACTCTAGTTTGTTAACTTGATGTTGTAGATATCTAACGTGTTGTGGTGAGCCGGTCGATAAATATCTCCAGTTATCCCAGCTCGTTTTACAACCACGAACTTTGGATTAGAAATATTGATTGACACAAAATCACCCTCGACGATTTGCTGTACTTCCTCATATAAAGAGCATCGAACAGCTTGATCTGTAGAAACAGCTGCATCACGAACTAGTGAATCAACTTCTGGATTGTTGTAGGACGCATAGTTGTATCCGCCACCAATGTATGTTGAATCAAAGTTGATCGCAAGAACTGAATGAGGATCCGGATATGAAGGGAATGCATAAATCATTCCTAAATCAGGAGTTGTCTCAACAGTAGATACTTGTTCCATGTATTCAGGGAATGTAACTGTCTGAAGAGTCAATTCCACTCCGATTTCTCGAAGTGCAGACTGAAGAAGTGTACCGGCGCGGTTCATTTCTTCAATTACTGATAAGTAACTCATGGTCAGTTTAAGGTCTGACTTTCCAGCCTCGGCGAGCAATTGTTTTGCTTTTTCAAGATCCTGTTTTCCAGGAGCAATGTTTGCATGACAATTCATTACTGAAGGAAGTGGACCTTCAGCAATTGCACCATTACCAGCAAGGATTGAATCTACGTGAGATTGATAGTCGTAGGCAAGTCTGATTGCTTCACGAACTTTAGGATCAACTGTTTCACCTTTTTGCATGTTAAAGAAGATGTAGAGCTGAACTAAGGTATCTGCTTTAGTTACTTCGAAATCAGCGTTACTTTCAAAGCTAGCTAAGTCAGTTGTAGCAACATCGTAGGCAATGTCAACGTCTCCGTTTAGAAGTGCATCACGTTGTGTAGAACTTTCTACGATGTATCGAATTACGACACTGTCCGCTTGTCCATCAAACCCTCGATAATAATCAGGGAATTTCTCAAAGGCAGCTTCTTGGTTCGTAGCATAACTCTTTAGTGTGTATGGACCCGAACCAGCATCGTTACTAGACAACCAAGCTTGACCGAGGTCACTTCCTTCGTTTGCTTTAACAAGTGCTGAATTCAGAATATAAATTCGGGAAAGAGCGCTTAGGAAAGGTGCGGAAGGTTCAGACAAATTGATCGTAAAGTTCAAGTTGTCTTTAACTGTTGTTGAATCGTAAGCCAAGACTTCTGCAGCAACACCCACATTAAGTTCCTTCACGCGATCCATGGTGTATTGCACGTCTGCGGATGTGAGTTCGGCTCCATCATGGAATTTAACTCCGGACCGCAAAGTCATGTCTATTTTTAAGCCATCCTCGGAAACTGTCCAACTTTCGGCCAATCTAGACCCAAGTTCGCTTTTTGCATCGAAATCGATCAAGGTGTCGTAAAGAGGTATAACGACAGCGTTAACTGTTGAGTTACCTGCTTGAATTGGATCGAATGTCTGTGGTGGTTCGTTGTCAGCTAAAACGATCGTGGTTGGTGTCGATCCCGATTCGTCGGAAGTTTCCGATCCACCGGATGAACAACCTGTGACGATTAGCATTGTGGCAAAAGCCGAAGCAAGGACCCGAAGAAGTTTCGATTCCCTTGCTTTTAGTAAATCAGCCATGTTGTCTCCTTTATCTGGCTTAGTTCATGGAATCGTTCCCACGCTTTAACTATGTTAAAGAAAGAGGAATTAACCATGTTGGGTTAAGACTAGGGATTTCCCAAACGGTGCGCAATAACTTTTAAAAAAGAATTTGGTAACGATTGCATAACCCGAGACTTTAACTATTTACTTATTTTTGGCCGATTTAGCCTGAAATTCGAGTCTTTGTGCTGTTTCCCTGACTTCGGTAGCTGACAGTATTTCGACCCCGTAAACATCACGGGCCGACTCAGTGGAAACCTTTAAATTTTGCACATCATCCATAATTAGGTCTAAATCTCGCGCCAAAGGATTCCCCCAGCCACCGCCGCCGGCAGACATATTCTCAAAAACTTCATCTTTTGCCATTTTTTCGCGACGCATACGTAAAGGTTTAGCTTTTGGTGTTCCAGGCCAAACAACCATACTGTTTGTGAATTTGGGTTCTAGGCCACCGCCAACTCCCCAAGGATAAGTTTGGGTCTTTTTTTTCATTGAAAGAACCTCGCCATCGCTTGTGAAACGGACAACTCTTTTTACGCCAAGTCCACCCCGGTGCATTCCGGCTCCACCTGAATCAGTCACTAATTCCAACGATTCGTGATGAAGGGTTGCCTTATTCTCGAGCAGTTCAATCTGAGTATTTCGAACTATGTTTAGCGATAAGTGCATCTGGCCTGAGGCTCCATCGCGTTTTGAATTTCCGCCCCAGCCAACTCCTTCGTTATTTGAAATAACAAAATCGCTATCTGTGCGCGGATCGAAGCCTAGCGCCATAAATCCTGGTTCGTCCGAACCAGAAGATGCAGGTATTTCTGACATTGTTTCTGAAAGTGCTTTAAATATTAATTCAAATGCAGCCATCGTTGTCCACTGCGTGAAAGTAGAGGATGGGTACTGAGCATTAAATAAAGTGCCTGGTTTAGCAATCACTTTAAGGGGTGAATAGTGTCCACTATTTGTGGGTAATTCTGGAGTTGTCAGCAATTTAAATGCCGTGCGGGCCATGCTTTGAGTTGCGCCAAATGGTAAATTAACCGGTCCGAGAACTGTCGGTGAGCTGTTTGAAAAATCAACAGTCATTCCATTTTCATCTACAGTAACAACCACAGACATGAGAATCGGATCTTCTGTTATCCCGTCATCATCCAACCAATCTTCAGCACTGTAGGTACCGTGTGGAATACGTTCTAAGGCTCGCCAAGCGGCTGCTTCTCCA
Source organism: uncultured Actinomycetes bacterium (assembly GCA_903951185.1). GTDB lineage: Bacteria > Actinomycetota > Actinomycetes > S36-B12 > UBA5976 > UBA5976. The sequence continues at coordinate 659 of CAJBBC010000125.1, read as the reverse complement.
GATTTCATTACAGTCTGAACGGCAACATCTACAGTATCTCTTCCAAACTTTGTCCAGAGTTCGTGTAATTGCCTCTCGCCTACGCGCAGAGAAGCTAGTTGTGCATGAAAATCACCAATAGTTAGATCCGGAAGCCGAGAATTGAATCGAATCAATTCAACTATTTCGTTGTCTATAACCCCTCGTTTTACAATTTTTGTGCCTGGAAAAATAAGCCCTTCTTGGTGCATATCTGTTGAATCTAAAACATAACCTGGATCTTTCGCTCCAAGATCCATCCAGTGTGCACGGACTGCCAAAAAGGCGGCAGGTAACTTATCTTCTTCCCAAAAAACTGGCGCAAATAACATCGCATCATATGCATGAGCTGAATTCCAGTAAGGGTAATTTAGTAAAACTACGTCACCAGGATTTAGATTTTCGAGCCCAACATACTCAATAACTCTTGGGAGTGCGTAGTCATTTGCACCCATAAAGGATGTAATGCCAGGAGCCTCAGCCATAGGTTCGATGTCAGCGTTGTAAATACTGATACCAAAATCAAATACTGAGTAAATTACGGGATTAAATGCGGTTCGAATTAAAGTGCGACGCATTTGTTCCGCTGCAGAAATTAAATAACTATTAATTACTTCGACTGTGCCACCATCAATCTCAAC